>NZ_JAVVES010000020.1:0-43205 GCF_032250955.1 Sulfuriflexus sp.
GACTGAAATCGCCTTATATCACGCGCTTGGAGCGCTACCTGCCCCGAAAACTACCCATGAATTTTTCTGACGAGGCTAAAATCGAATGGCGGGATAAGGCCTTTCTCCGGATGCTGCCAGCGAACCAGTGCCTCCATACCGCTAACCTTGCCGGTACGGGTATCGATCTGTGGCTGATAGTAAACAACAAACTCATCTCGCTCGAGGCCTTTGCGCATATCCTGTTCTATCTCGAGACGATTATGTGCCTTACGATTCATTTCCTCGCTATAGAAAACCGCCTGGTTACCACCATTGGCACGAGCCCGGTTCAGGGCATTTTCAGCACCCTTGAGAATGGTATCGAAGTCATCGTTATCAAGCGGGTAGAGGCTCAAGCCGATACTGCACTGGATGTGCAGTTCGCTTTCACCGATCCAGACGGGTAGTTCGTTAATCGCCATGATCTCTTGTACAAGATCATTGACCTGATTGAAGTCCTCCAGCCCGGAAGCAAGGATGGCAAAAGTATCATCATGATGATGCGAGATATAGATATCGCCGGTTCTGATAGTCTTGAGTCTTTGCGCATACGCTATCAGGACCTCGTCGACGACATCATGGCCGAGTGTTTCATTAATATGTTTGATTTTATCGATACTCACCAGAGTAGTGGCAATTAATTTTCCCTTTTGCATGGGAAGTTCAATCATCTTTCTGGCACGTTCCTGAAATTTTTTTCGCTTGGGCAAGTCCGTCAAACTATCATAGTGACGTTGATGGTTGATTAATTCCCGGGCACTTTTTAGTTCTGAGATATCCTGTAATGTACCGACGATGCTGACAGGGTTGCCATGTACATCACAGATAATCTCGGTTTGCTGATGAACATACATCTCTACACCATCAGGTCGGATAAGACGATGCTCTATCTGGTATGGCAAATTTCTGGTTAAAAGTTGAGAAAAGGCCTGTTTGAAATGTTCCAGATCATCTGGATGGACGAGCTTCAGGAATTCATCTATTGATTGGTGGTTATATGATTCATCAAGGTTGAGTAGTTCGAGGAGTTCGACAGATGGTCTGATATCATCAGAACCATTATCCATTTCCCAATAACCCAATCGTGCGATACGCTGCGCATGGCTGAGTTTGGCCTGATGCTTTTGCAGGCTTTCATGCATCTCGGTGGCGCGCAGGGCATAACGCACACGTTGTTCGAGCAGGGGCCAGTTAATCGGCTTGGTAATAAAGTCGGTTGCACCGGCATCAAATGCCTTGTCTACCGAGTCGACATCACTGAGACCAGTCAGCATTAAAACAGGCAGGCTCTGGTAGTCAGAAATAGCGCGGAGCCTGCTGCAGGCATCATAACCATTCATGATGGGCATGATGACATCCATCAGTACGAGGTCAGGCTTGTGTGCATTGAACATATCAATGCCGATACTGCCATTGTCGGCATCAAACAGGATGTAACCGTTATTTTTCAGGATTTTGACTAGCGCTTTACGCGTGACGGAATCATCATCAATAACGAGGATTTTTTTCGGTTCTTGTGCCGGCATGGTTGCTATAGGTATTTATTTGCGGAGCATGATGTTGATTGCATCAATGCCTATCGGCAGCTCGGTGTTCAGCAATTGCAGCTGATTCTCTGCTTTCACCATGTCATTATTTCGAGCCTGCACTTCAAGTATGGCGCAGAGCCGGGAAAACCGGGACAGGCCAATAATACCGCTGCTGGATTTTAGCGTGTGCGCCTCGACAAAAACCCTCTCGGTATCATTGGATTGAAGAGAGGCAGCAATGGTTGCGAGTGCGTTGGGGGCGATTCTTGAGAATTCAGAAACGATATCCTGAATTTCGTCACCCATTATCTCTTTGATTTCATTTAGCTTTTCACGGTTCAGGCGGGGCATGTCGTGAGCCTGGTCGATGCCGGTCATAGCGCTGTTCCTTCCTCAATCTACCGTTTACGCTGGTCTATAGATTTATCGGCAGAATAGCTGGTTAATTAAATTTTTTCAGTAAATAAGTGTTAAGTATCTGATATTAATAAAGCCGGAGAGATGGCGGCTACTTCCCAGGGTGCATCTGTTCCGGGCGTAATTTGGGTGTGAAGTATTCTTCGGCGTCATCAATATCAACTTCACCAGCATCATTGACCAGCGGCTGTTCGTAATCATTCCAGCCACGCAGGCCGGTTTTCAACGAACTGACATGGTTATAGCCCAATAATTGCATGACATAGGCCGCGAATACACTGCGGTTGCCGGATCGGCAAATGACGACGACATCCCGGTTGCGCGCCTCAACGAGTTCAGGAACAGTTTCTTCGAAATCATGTTCACAAGCGGTTTCAAGTATGCCGCGTGGAACGTTAAGCGAGTCCTTGATGTGCATGGCTGTAAATTCATAAGGTTCGCGCACATCAACGAGTAAAGGCGGGCTGTCGGATTCGAGTTGCTCCTCAAGATCCCATGGCATGATTTCGCTGACCTTTTCGGCATATTCGCTAACCAGCTCGTTGAATTTCTTCATAGTATTGCCTGTATTGGTTGTTATCTATTCGCTTGCCTGTAACCATGTTCAACTGCAATCACGGCAGCCTCAACACGAGAGTGAACGCCGAGCTTGCGCAAGATGGCCTTGACGTGAAGTTTTACAGTGCCGTCAGAAATGCCGAGATGCCTGGCTATGACCTTGTTACTTTCGCCTCCGGCGATATGCTCAAGGATTTCCTGTTCGCGTGGTGTTAATTCGGAAAGCGGTGTGGCGGGCTCAATTTTTTCCTGTTCCTGCGGCTTACCCTGAATAATGTTGGTTAATGAACCAACCAGTTCCTTGGCAACAACATTCTGGCCAGCGAGGGCATCATTGAGAGCAGGGATCAGCTCATCCGGATTCATATCCTTCAAGAGATAGCCGCGCGCACCGTCTCGCAGGGCCCGCGCAAGATCTTCCTCATCCCTGCTCATGCTTAACATTAGTACCGGAATAGTGTTCTCCAGTTCGCGCAAGCGTGACAGGGTTTCAAGACCGTTCATCCCTGGCATCTTGATGTCAAGCAGGATTATGTCTGGCTGTAGAGAGGTCGCTAATTCAATTCCTTCCTCACCACTACCTGCTGAACCAATCACCTCAATGCCGCGACTCTGCAGGAGTTCTTCAAGCCCTCTTCGAACGAGGGCATGGTCATCTATAAGTAAGACTCGCAATGCTTGTTACCTCAAACTATGTTTCTAAATGTTTCTAAATGTTTCTAAATGTTTCTGATTGGTTTGAGGAATATGCAAAATTATGCGTGTTCCTTCCCCAGCATCACTCTCTATTTCGAGCTCGCCACCCAGGGCATCGGCACGTTCTTGCATAACCGACAGGCCAATATGTTCGCCGGGATTGGCGATTTCCTGATCATCACTGATGCCAAGACCATCATCTTCGATGAGAATCGTGCAACCGCCGTCAGCGGGGCGGTTGAACAGGATGCGTACATTACAGGCATTGCTGTGTTTTTTGATGTTTGCCAAAGCTTCCTGGATGATACGGTAGGCCTGGAATTCTTGTGCCGGTGACATCCCGGCATGATCTTTTATATCGCCGGTATGAAAATAGGTATTGATGCCGGTTTCCTGCTTGAAATTATAGATGAGGTCCTGCACTGCGTAGACGAGACCTCGTTCATCCATGCGCGAGCGGAAGTTAGATAATAATTCACGCAGGCTGGTATGCGCCTCATCAATTGATGTATTCAGGCGACGTACTTCACTCTGTGCAGCACGTACATCCTTCTTGTACAGGGTCTCGCCAAGCATTTTAGTTTGCAGTCGCATTCCAACCAGTGCCTGTGCAAGCGAGTCGTGAAGTTCATTGCCGATCATGTTGCGCTCCTCCATGATGGCCAGGCGCCGGGCATTAACGTCAAGGCGCGACTTTGCAATAGCCAGGCCAAGGTGCTTGCCAATCGAGTTGAGAAGGTCACGGGCATCCCTTCCCAGTTCACTGCTGGGACGCTCCAGAAAGAGATTATAAACCCCAAGTATACGATCCTGATACTGTAGCGGGACAACCACCATTTCACTACAATTCCCCTCGACTACGGCGCAAGAGAGAAACTGGTTACAGGCCTCCACACCTTTCTGGATACCGAGTCCGCCATGTTGGCTTATCCGGCCACACATACAACGATTCATATCGACGAGTAGATCTTCTTCACGGATCGTACTGGTCATACCACGACTGGCGACCAGACGGGTCTGGAGACCTTCAACAAGTCGTACACTGGCAGCACTGGCATCCACCAGCGTCATCAGCGTATCAAGAAACTGTTCCAATAGTTCGTCCAGATTACCGGTTGAACTGAGACTGGTGGTGATGTCATACAGGATTTCAAGCGAGCGCGATTTGTTGGCGATATGCGCGGTCTGCTCACGGACTCGCTGATCCATTTCCTCGGTGAGACTATGCAGCTCATCAGTCAGCCCGTTAACGTCCTGGATAAGACTGGCGAACTCGCCACGGGGTGGCAAGTCGATATGCTTATGCAGATCACCGGCACGAATACGTTGCGACCAGTTACGTAGATCAGCAATGGGTTTAAGCATTTGCTGGCGGATACGGTATACAGTATAGGCGAGCAGGAAGAGCCCACAAACGAGCAACAACAGCTGTGTAATGAAGACCACATCCGCATGGTTTGGCCAGAAAAAGCCGATAAAGGTTGTGGCGGCAAATAGCAACAGGGTAACCAGTAGACCAAGGATGGGCACGAGCAGACGGTTGCGTGACAGGGTGCTGACAACAATATTACCGGACAGTGCACCGAGCGAGTCATCCGGGACATAGTGACTCGTCTGGTTGATTTTATCGCGCTGGAGTATTGATTCAGGGTTCATGACATCGATGTGGTTACAAACTGTGTCTATTTTAGCAGATAAATGGCAAGGAAGGGTGATGTCAGCGACCTGGTATCCATTGAAATATTGTTTAATTACATTGGCTTATGAGTCACGGCGGCGCTTGTAGCGACTAATCGCCTTGACAAGTTCGGGGTAGGGGAATTGTTCGATGCTGTTGAATTCAGCGATGGCATGCGTTACCAGTTCGTGGATGTCGCGGCTCCTGGCTGCGCGGGGCAATGTTTGCAGACCTCGCAGACCACCACTCTTGAGTCTCATCTCCTGGCCATGGGTGAGGAGACCATGCGCGGTATTCAGTTGCAGGGCAAAGCGGGCATTTGCCTTCAACTGGCTAACCAGTGACACACAATCCTGGCGCGCATCAAGATTGGAGCAGATTACATTTTCCTTTTCGCCAACAAATGTCTTGCGCGACTGGGCGCAGTCAAATTCGGTACTTTGTATGGCGCGCTCAAACGGACAGGCATTGGCAACTGCCATGACTATCCGGCTTGTGGCGGTGTCTGGTTTGGATCATTAGGATTAATAAAGATAAAGTGCTTGTCTTCTTCCCCTTCGATATCAACAAAGTCGAGAGTGGCGCCGGTTAGCAGGTCACGCGAGGACTCGCCAATCAATATATCAAGCGGGCCGATGCTGACTACAGCATCGCTGTCGGCCTTGTTATTGTCAAAGCCCATGCCATATTCAATATTGCCTTCTTTATCTTTGGTGGCGGCGATGCGCAGAAACATACCGACCATGTCGCTATCGGCGGCGGATTTCTTGATTTGTTCAATAGCAGCGTCTGTAATCGTTATCATAACATTTCATACCTTAGCTAGTGGTTACGAATTGCGCTTGCCGCGCACAAAATCGATAAAGCGTTTTACCCAGGGGTTATTTTTAACATGACGTTGGTGCGTATAACAGGCTAACATATTTTTATATATGATTCCGTCATGACTGCCATTAATGCCATGTCCACGCATGACTTCATAGGCAAAGCGATAGTCTGAATCAGGCGAAAAATTCTCCAGGCTCGAATAATGGAATTCATGTGCCTGATGCTCCCGGCAGCTATCCTGGGCAGGCCAGATAAAGTCTTCAACTTCCCTGATTCGCACGTAACCACGGCCCTGTGGCTTTGCGTGCATCTGGATATTACCGGGGATCACGCCGACCATGTCATACCGTTCGGTATCCCAGCGAATAGAGCGCGATAGATACATCAGGCCGCCACATTCGGCATAGACAGGTAAGCCGTTCTCGATTGCAGCACGTATGCTTTCAAGCATGCTCTTGTTCGCGGCAAGCCTGTCCATGCAGCTTTCGGGAAAACCGCCGCCGATAAACAGGCCATCGATATTTTTCGGCAGGGAACTGTCATCCATACTGCTGAACTCAACAAGTTCGGCACCGGCATCATGCATGGCCTGCAAATCGCCAGCATAATAAAAGCCAAATGCTGCATCACGTGCGATGGCAATACGCAAATCTGTTGCAGCGGCTGTTATCGTCTGCGCAGCAGGAGTAGTGATTTCGCCAGCCTGCCCGCCGATTTCGAGAAGATGGTCGAGATCGACAGACTCGCTCACATGCCGGGCGATATTGGCGATGTGTTGACCTGCTGCCTGTGCTTCATTGCTGGGCATGAGCCCCAGGTGACGCTCGACGATGGCCATGTCTTCATGCTGGTGTACGGCACCAATTACAGGCACATCGGTATAGTGCTCGATAACCCGGCGGAGCTTGCTTTCATGCCGGGAACCGCCGAGCCGATTGAGAATGACACCACCGATCTGGACATCTGTGTCGAAAGCCTGGTAACCGAGGATTAACGGTGCAACACCGCGTGTCATGCCTCGGGCATCGAGAACCAGTATTACGGGTGCTTCAAGCAGTTTGGCGAGCGCAGCGTTACTGTTACTGCCGTCAAGGTCCAGGCCATCGTATAGACCCTTGTTGCCTTCTATCAGGCTGAAATCGGCTGCATGGGCGAAACGGCTGAAGTTATCCAGGATCTCTTCGTGTTGCATGGTGTAAAAATCGAGATTATGACAATCGCGGCCACTGGCGCTGGCCAGCCACATCGGGTCTATGTAGTCAGGGCCTTTCTTGAAGGGTTGCACCTTGATGCCACGGGCATTCAGGGCGGCGCACAGACCAATACTAATCGTGGTCTTGCCCGATGATTTATGAGCAGCAGAAACAAGAACGTGGGGCATTATGCATACCCCACGTTTTCAGTTATAGCCTTTGCTGTTGGTAACCTAGCCAGCGGTAGCCTCAGCTTCGACCGGGGCTGGCTTGTGGTGTGGGTCAACGAGTGCATCTTCCAGGCTGTTAGGCAGGAAGGGCAGTACTTTGATGGCAAACGTGGTCATGACGAGGGCAAGGGCAACACCACCAAGACCAAGGCCAATTTCCCAAATACTTGGTGCATATTGTGCAACCTGACCATCGAGGAAGCTTGAGCTGGCTTCGTAGCCCGGGAAAATTGGCATCGGGTAAGCCTGGCCACCAATAATGATGACGTACATGGATGCCAGACCGCCGACGATCACCATAGCACTGGCTATGCCAATCCAGTTGCGTGACTTGCCCATGCTCGGGTGATAAACAATCGCCATGGGCAACAGCATGCCGATAATAACCCAGCCGATCCAGAACATCTGGGTATAGATGCCGCCCTCCATGAGGATGAAGCGCTCAATACCGTGGTTTTCGGTGCCATACAGGCTGGTCAGATGGAATACGAATACAAAGTAGAAGATGGCGGCAACAAACACGCCGAGCAGGTTCTTCAGGGTCCGCAGTACACTGTCACCCAGTTCACGCCCGGTCCAGCGGTAGGCGGCCATCAGGGTCAAAATGTAGATAGCGAGACCAAAGCCGAATGACATAATGATGAACATCGGTGCCATGATGGCCGCATCGTAGCCCTGGCGGGCGACAATAAAGCCGAAGATAGAACCGGTGCCGGTCGTCAGAAGCAGGCGCCAGATAAAGGCGAACAGGCCAGCCTGATGCGAATACTTGTTCATGCGCCGTTCCATCATGAACCAGACATAAACCAGTACGGCAAGGAAGAAGCCCGGGTAAAGCAGGATATTCCAGGCAAATACTGACTTCGGATTAAGGTAGGTGGCGGCAATGACCAGGCGGTCAGGTCGGCCGAGGTCGAGCATTAATACCATCAGACCGCCGGCCAGAAAGGCAAAGGCGAGCAGGGCGGATAAACGTCCCAAGGGCTTGTACATCTTCCGGCCAAAAACACTGCCGATAGAGGCAACATTCAGTATCCCAGAGGCGGCGATAATCATGAATACGGCGAAGACGTGGGGCATACCCCAGATGACATGATTATTCATGCCGGTTACGTGGTGGCCGTTATGTTCCATCACCCATGTTGCGCCCAGGCCGAGCAGCAGGACAAAACTCAAAAAACCTAGCAAGCCCCAATAAGCGAGACTGCGACCTTCGACTGTACTGTAATGAATAGCTGGCTTCATTTTTTATAATTCCAATTCCGCTGAATCAGTATCTATTAAATACCACGATAACGAACGCCGGTGTTCAGGTTCAGATCGGCGCGTATTTGTGTAGACGCTTGCTGCTTCAGTTCTTTTGAGAGATTGCTCTCAGGATCGTTCAGATCACCGAAGATAATGGCATTGTGGCCTGCCTTCGAACAAGCTTCAGCACAGGCAGTATTGCCATCGCCACGGTCGATCTTATGAACACACATGGTGCAGGATTCAACCGTACCTTTACCACGCGGCACGTCCGGATTCTGATTGGTGAGTTCTTCATGAATGAATGAGCGTGCCTTGTAGGGGCAGGCCATCATGCAATAGCGACATCCGATACAGATGTGTTTATCGACAAGTACAATGCCATCGGCACGCTTGAAGGAAGCGCCTGTTGGACAGACATCTACGCAAGGTGGTTCTTCACAATGCTGACACATCATCGGCAACTGGTGTTCGCTACCCGTGAGGTTATTCTTCAGGGTAACAGTGCGAATCCACTGTGCCTTTTGCGAAGCACCAGACTGCTGCTCATCGCTGCTGCCGCTACCCCAGGCATTCTCTGTCTCGCAGGCTGTGACACAGTCATTGCAGCCATCTGCGCACTTGTTGCTGTCTACCAGCATACCCCATCGGACCTTATTGCTGACGGACTCATCAGCCGGACGTGCAGATGCCTGACCAACCTGGAACAGGGTGACACCGGATGCAATTGCAATGGCGCCACCGGTTGCGGCCGCAGATTTACCGATAAATTCACGGCGACCTGTAATTACTTTTGGCTGCTTGTTCATTGTTCACCACCTTGACGAGCGATCGAGTCGAGCAGTGTTTTGCTTGGAGGTGCTTCGTGCTGTTCACGGTAGGCATTCATGCGATCAGTTACGATCGGGTGGAAGGCCGTTTCGCGAGGTTTGGTGGCATGACACTCAAAACAATCCAGTTTGACGCTGGTATAGGTATGACAAGACTGGCAGAACTCACCGGGGGCATTGACCGGAATGTAATCTCCTTGTTCATCCTTGTTGGCATGACAATTAATACATTCCTTGAGACTGTATTTCTCGGTGCGAATGCCCTTGTGCATAGTTTCATCTCGCTTGTGCAAGAGAAACTCCATGTGATCCCGACGCATCACCTCAGCAGGTTCGACACATTGGTCGCCCTTGCTGCGATTGATCTTCAGTTCCGGACCGATATCAGCCGCACTGAGCGGCCCACTCAAAATGAGCGAGGCCGCCAGTACGATAAGTAGATTGCGAATCTGCTTCACGATAATCCCTAATTTGGTCAATTAGTGTTCGCCAAGGCCCATCTTGATGTAGCCGGTAGGGCAAACATCAGCACAGATGTGGCAACCAATACAACGAGTGTAGTCTGTGTAGACATAACGACCCATGGTGGACTCGTCCTTCGGTGTACGCAGAACGGCATCCTGTGGGCAATAAATGACACAGTTGTCACACTCGAAGCACATGCCACAACTCATGCAGCGTTTGGCTTCTGTAACCACGTCTTCTTCCGGCAGACCATCCATGCGCTCCTGGAAATGACCCAGTACTTCTTCTGCAGTGGGGACATGTTCGGAACGTTTCTTCCTGTCTTCCTTGGCAAAGTGACCGAGGAACAGTTCTTCATGAGCAATGATTTCATTCGCGGCACGGTCTTCGTAGTTATGAACCGCAAAACCACCGACCGATTTACCTTCACCATCGGTGCCGCGCAAACCGGCATCAATTGCACGTTCGTCTTCTATCGCCTTGAATACACCCGGTGTATTGCCGACTTCTTTCAGTTTATCCATCAGGTTGAATTTATGCACATCGACCTTTGGACGATTCTTCAGGGCTTCATTCTTGAAGAAGTGGTCAATGGTCTCGGCAGTGATCGAACCCTGGCCGATAACGGTAGTAAGCAGATGTGGACGAACAATATCACCACAGGCGAAGAAGCCTGGCTTGTTCGGGATCTGAAAGTGCTTGTCGGCGTCGATAAGACCACGCTCGTTAGCGATGTCATCCATGCCTTCGAAAGTACCACTCTGGCCAATCGCGGAAACGATGAGATCAGCTTCCAGGTCAAACTCGGAACCCTCAATGACTTCCGGTTTGCCGCTTGAGTAATCAAGCTTGGCAACGCGCAGGGCAGTAGCCCGGCCGCTTTCATCGCGGACGACGCTGACCGGTGTCAGGGAGCCCTGAATTTGAATCCCTTCGCGGGTTGCATCTTCAATTTCATGCTGCGCAGCATTCATGTTTTCAACCGGCTGGCGTGAAATCAGGGTAACATTGGCACCCTCCATATTGGCGATGTCGACCACGTCGTGGGCTGTGTGACCGAGAACCACGTTTTCAGGACGGTCTTTTTCGCTGGCATCCTTGATGTGACCAAGACGACGGGCCACCGAGGCAACGTCGATAGAGGTATCACCACCACCGACTACCACAACGCGACCGGAAACGGCCTTCAGACGGCCATCGTTAAAGGCCTCGAGGAAAGCAACACCACTGATGCAGTTTTCTGATTCGTCGAAGCCGTCGATGGGCAGACCGCGACCGGATTGTGCGCCAAGTGCAAACAGCACAGCATCAAAATCTTTTTCCAGTTGTTCCATTGAGATGTCAGTGCCGACCTTGGTGTTGGTCTTGACTTCTACACCCATGTTGATGATGCGGTTGATTTCACCATCCAGCACATCACGTGGCATACGGTAGCCAGGGATGCCATAACGCATCATGCCGCCAAGTTCAGTATGGTTGTCAAAAATGGTAGCAGCGTGACCCATGCGGCGCAGCTGGTAGGCTGCTGACAGGCCAGCAGGACCGCCACCAATGATGGCGACCTTTTTGCCGGAGTCAGTGTTGCTGGCCTCGAAGGTGTAACCGGATTCCAGCGCATTGTCGCCGATAAATTGTTCAACAGCATTGATGCCGACATAGTCATCGACTTCATTACGGTTACAGCCATCCTGACAAGGCGCGGGACAAACGCGACCCATGGTTGACGGGAACGGGTTAGCGTCGGTGGAACGACGGAAGGCATATTCCTTCCAGTCCATCTCGCCGGTCGGCTTTTCTATACCACGAACAATGTTCAGCCAGCCACGGATGTCTTCACCTGAAGGGCAACTGCCCTGGCAGGGTGGAGTCTTGTGGACGTAAGTCGGGCACTTGTGAGTCTCGTCACCGACGAAAATCTGATCGCCCCATGATGCCCAATCTTTCTCGCCATCTTCAAAACGGCGATGTGTAAAACCTTCGAGGTTGCTTGCTATGTCTTTCTTGGATGTTGCCATCTCTGTTCTCCTGATAAGGAATCCAGTTAAATTATTCTTTGGTGCCCAGCTGGATAGCATTGCTAACCAGACCGTGAACACTACCGATCATATCCATTGGGAAGTTGTAATAGGGCAATGTCTTCGTGAACTGACTCTTACAGATCGCACAGATCGCAGCAAGATAGTTCACATCATGCTCTTTCACAAGCTCATCCAGAGCTTGCATACGAGGCATTGCCCCTTTAACACGAAGTTCCATGAGGTCATCGGTCAGCAGGCCGCCGCCGCCACCACAACAGAACGTGTTTTCGTGAATCGTTTCAGGCGCCATATCATAGAAATGATTGACAGACGCCTTGATAACCTCGCGTGGCAGAATGAACTGACCACCTGGCATGTTACCCATGCGTGTTGCACGTGCCACGTTACAGGAATCGTGGAAGGTAACGCGGTGATCGTCATTGGCTGACGGATCGAGGTTCAGTGCGCCGCGCTGTATGAGGTCATGTGTGACCTCAATAATGTGCTGCGGCACAGGGTAATTCGGGTCGAGGAAGTCAAACGGACCAGCCAGCGTGTTCCAGAAGGCATAAGCAACGCGCCAGGCGTGACCACATTCACCGACAACAATACGCTTTACACCCAGATCCAGTGCTGCCTCACGGATACGCAGTGCAACACGTTTCATATTGTCGTAACTACCGATAAACATACCGAAGTTAGCGGCTTCAGAGGCATGCGAACTCAGAGTCCAGTTAATGCCGGCCTGATGGAAGACCTTGCCGTACCCGATGAGGCCATCAATGTGAGGCTCAGCAAAGAAGTCGGCAGAAGGAGTGACAACGAGGATGTCTGCACCTTCAACATCTACCGGGTACTTTACGGCAACGCCGGTGTCCTCTTCGACTTCTTCTTCCAGGTCTTCAAGGGTGTCAACCAGTGCTGGCTTGGGCAGACCGAGGTTGTTACCGATCTTGTAAACCTTGGCGATAATCTCGTTACAGTACTTTTGTCCAACACCAACGGTGTCGAGGATCTCACGGGCAGCCATGGAGATTTCGGCTGTATCGATACCGTAAGGGCAGAAGACCGAGCAACGACGGCATTGTGAACACTGGTGATAGTAGCTGTACCATTCATCAAGTACATCTTTGGTCAAGTCAACAGCGCCGACCAGTTTCGGAAACAGTTTGCCGGGCAGGGTGAAGTAACGACGATAAACCTTGCGCAACAGATCCTGACGTGCCACTGGCATGTTCTTTGGATCGGCGGTACCGAGGAAATAATGGCATTTATCAGTACAGGCGCCACATTTCACACATGAATCAAGGTATACCTTTAGTGAGCGGTACTTGTGTGTCAGGTCTTCGAGCTTGTCGAGCGCAACCTGTTCCCAGTTTTCAACCAGTTCACCGGGAAAGCCAAGTGGTTCCTGATGCTCAGGCTTCGCAATAAATGGCGAGCTCTTGGCCATCGTGCCTTCCTGCACAGCAGGTATGACCGGGATGTCCTTTAGCTCTGGTACGTCGTAATCTGCCACGTTGTTGCTCTCCTAAATCTTGTACTTAACGCTTATTTGTTAGCGTCTTTGGCCCAGTCTGCAACGTGTCGAACTTCACGCGGATTATCGACCTGGTTACGGGTTGGACTGAAGAACAGGCCCGCTGCATGTAACAACTTGCTGAACGGGAACACAATCATCAGCACAGCAACGAGTCCAAGATGAACCATCAAAATGGGGCTTTCCGGCATTGGCTGAATGTTGAATTCCATCAGGCCAATCATAAAATTCTTGACGCCGACAATGTCTGTATGGGAAACAAACTTCATCAGCAGGCCGCTTGCGGCAATACCAATCAGCATAATCAGCA
The DNA here is from genome assembly GCF_032250955.1 of Sulfuriflexus sp. NCBI lineage: Bacteria > Pseudomonadati > Pseudomonadota > Gammaproteobacteria > Chromatiales > Granulosicoccaceae > Sulfuriflexus > Sulfuriflexus sp. The sequence continues at coordinate 13,562 of NZ_JAVVES010000020.1, forward strand.
TCAGGTGATCAGACGGTGACGAAATATAACGTACGCGATCAACCAGGAAGCGACGTGCCCACAGGCCAAACAGGCCCAGCAGCATAGCGAAACCGGCATAGATACCAAATGGCTGGATAAGATTCACCCAGAACCAGGGGGTATCCGTGAAATAACGGAGGTGGCGCAGCAGCACCAGCAACATACCAAAGTGGAATGCCCAGCCAAATAACCAGGTCCATTTGGTGGCTTTAAACAAGCTCTCGAATAAAACGACCTCGCGTGCCAGCCGATAGGCAACGCCAGCACGGGTAGTCGGTGCGGGTGTCGTCGCAATCTTTAGCGGGGCAGGGGTCTTCGCATACGTATAGATGCGATAGGCCAAGCCAGCAACCAGAGTTACTGTGGCGAAATAAAATAAAATGCTATAGGCCAATGTCACAGACATCGATTAATACCTCATGGCGTAAGTAAGTATGGCCGGGACATATCCCGGCCAAACCGGTATGCAAAGTCTTATACGCAGCCTGTTGGCTTTGGAAGACCAGCGTACTTACAAGCCTGCTTGGCAGGACCGTATGGGAACAGTTCGTACAGGTACTTGCTGTTGCCCTTGTCCTTGCCCAGTTTCTTACCAATAGCCTTGGTCAGAACGCGAACAGCAGGGGCGATCTGGTATTCTTCGTAGTATTCACGCAGGAAGTTAATTACTTCCATGTGATTGTCTGTCAGGTCACAGTTGTCAAGTTCAGCCATATGAGCACCAATCTCTGGAGTCCACTCACTACGGTCAACGAGGTAACCTTCCTCATCTACTTCAATGCTCTTGCCACCAACTTCAATGCTAGCCATCTTCTCTTCTCCTTAAATAGGACAAACTAAAAATTTGTGAACTCAATCAGAGCCACGACTGAACCTGACTATGTTCGGCTGCCAATTTGACAAACGCTGCATAGTCCACAAGTTCGATACCATCAATCACGCGGCCTTTAATACCACGGGCATCAACATCCGCGCCCAGGGCATAAACTTTGACAGTCTTCATAGCATCTTCAACCATGGCTGAAGAGCTGGCACCTGAAATGGCACCGTATACACCATCTTCCAGTAACAGAACCGAGCTGCCTTCTTTCGCTGTGCCGATGGCACGCTCAAGAGAATTCTTGTCAAAGGGTGATTTATTTACTGTGTGCAAAATTGCCATAACCAGTATCCCCCTAGAAATTAAACATGACGTCTGAACTATCGATGAGGTCAGCCATTTCAGTGCGGCTAACGATGCTGATTGATGACTTTTCAGCCCAATCATCATCTTCATCTTCGTAGGTCAAGGCCATCAGGTCATCTTCGGTAAGACCACGCTCATCGAGAGACTCTTTTTCAACATAGATCTTGTTGATGTCATAGTCACCCAGGGCGTTGTAGGTTGGGGCGAAGTTTTTTGTGCCAATACCATTGGTATCCTGACCCTTGAGGATCTGGAAAACGCCGTCATCCATAAACGCGAGTCTTACATCTTGCTCAAAGGCGGCACCGATGAGCACAACTTCAAGTGATTCCAATGCGTAAATCGTGCCGTGTGGGGCCTTACGATTTACATAGAGGAATTGTTTAACTGTACCTTCACTCATTTCACATATCCCTCAATATCAGTCGCCGAACACAACCAGGCGATCTGCCTGAATGCCGGCTTCGATAAGCTGACCAAGACCTGAAATGCGGAATCCTTCCTGGATGTTATCGGCGTCCTTACCGTTACGCTTGGACTCATCTGCGTCGGCGATGCCGCGGCGTTGAGCCGCGGCAACACAGAGGACGAGATCCAGGTCATGTTCTTTAGCCAGTTCTGCCCAACGGTTAACAATGTGGCGGTCATCCTGAGGAGGAGTCGTCAGGCGTGTGCCGTTGTTAACACCGTCATGGTAGAAGAATATACGCATGACTTCATGGCCATTATCAATTGCAGCTTTTGCAAAGTGATAGGCCGAATCAGTCGCTTGATGCGTGTAAGGGCCTTCGTTGATCTGAATCGCAAACTTCATGGATAAATCCCTTAGAAGCGGATATGCGCAGAAGCGTTAAGGCTGTGACGCGCACCCTTCCAGTTATCGACGTGGAACTTGGTGAACGGCAGCTCGGTCAGCTCGAAGAAACGAGGCCAGCCGATACGTTCAACCCAGTCACCGGTACGTTCCCAATCCAGGGCATCCTTACGGTAGGCTTCAAGAATCGTCTTGACGATTGCAGCAGCTTCCGGCCAGCGTGGTGGATTGTTCGGTACGCCAGCAGCAACCAGTTTGTGGAACATTGGCTTGCTACGTGCATTTGAGTGCTTGCCACCAACCCAGATAGCGAGTTTGGTGAATTCAGCATCATTGATCTGCATCGGCGGACATGGTGGGAAGCAAGCACCACAACAGATACATTTCTTCTCATCAACTTCCAGTGATGGCTTGCCGTTAACCATGGCAGGGCGGATAGCCGCAACCGGGCAGCGTGCAACAACAGATGGACGCTCACAGGCATTAGCAACCAGATCATGGTTAATCTTGGGTGGCTTGGTGTGCTGAATGTTAATCGCGATATCACCCTGGCCACCACAGTTAATCTGGCAGCAGGACGTTGTGATGTGTACACGGTTAGGCATTTTTTCAGAAACGAAGTCTTCGTAGAGTTCGTCCATCAGGGCCTTTACAACACCGGAAGCATCGGTGCCCGGGATGTCACAGTGCAACCAGCCCTGGGTGTGAGAGATCATGGTTACTGAAGGACCGGTACCACCAACTGGGTAACCGGCATCTTCGATGGCGGCGATCAGGGGTTCAACCTTTGCTTCGTCAGTAACACAGATTTCCATGTTGGAACGAATTGTAAAGTGGATGTAACCGTCACCAAACTTGTCTGCGATGTCGCAGAGCAGGTTGATTTCGTATGGGCCAAGCTGACGCTGGGTACCCAGACGTACTGACCAGATCTCATCACCGCTCTTGGCAATGTGACGCAGAACACCTGGGCGTGGACGTTCATGGTAAGCCCATGCGCCAAAGTTTTTCTTCATGGACGGGTGCAGATACTGGAACCCGTCAGGACAACCGCTCTCAATTGGAAAACGTGGAGTATCAGACATAAAAGCCTCCAAATTCCTACTAAATTAGTTAAGTATTTTGTTACTCTCTAATGATGGGGCCCGCTTCTAGAAGCGGGCCCCGTCACTGGTTTTTTTGCCAAGTATTAGCCGGCTTTACGCTGGTTCCACTTCTCAGCTTCTTCGTCCCATGTATCCATGCGAACATATGAAGACTGACGAGCGGAGGCGATCATGTTTGGATCAACATCAACACCGATGCCTTCCAGGAAGTTCACCAGGCCGATACGGTCAATCATTTCACCGCAACGCTCGTGCTCAAGACCGTTTTCAGCCCAGAAGTCGATGATTTCTTCAGCCAGCTCGGTGAGGGCTTCGTAATCTTCATCATTTTCCAGCTTCATGAACGGAATCAGAACAGTACCCATAAGGTCACCGATCTTCAGTGTACGCTTACCACCGATAAGGATAGTGACACCTTTGTCGTCACCGACAGACAGGGCCTTGGTCATAACGTTGATGCAATGCATGCAGCGGACGCAGTTACGGTTATCAACGTTCAGGGTGTCGTCATCGTTCAGGGACAGGGCGTTAGTCGGGCAACGTGTTACAACATTGTCGATAACGTATTTGCGGCCTTTGTCGGCAACAAAGTTCTTTACTTCTTCCTGGTTGACCTTCATATCATCGCGCCATGTACCGATAATGGCCATGTCCGCACGCTGAATGGAATTCATGCAGTCATTCGGGCAACCTGAAACCTTGAACTTGAACTTGTAAGGCAGGGCAGGGCGATGCATGTCGTCGATGAAGTTGTTCACCAGCAGGCGGTGAATCTTCATTTCATTGGCACAAGACTGCTCACAACGCGCCGCACCAATACATGACATACCAGTACGTACACAAGGACCGGCACCACCAAGGTCCCAACCGTATGAGTTGATTTCGTCAAAGAAGTGCTGGGTGTTTTCAGTGTCAGTACCGATGAACATGATGTTACCGGTCTGGCCGTGGAAGGCTACCAGGCCTGAACCCCACTTGCTCCATGAGTCAGACAGCTGACGCAGCATATCTGTGGAGTAGTGATTGCCTGCTGGTGGCTGCACACGAATGGTGTGGAATTCTTTTGCCTCAGGGAACATTGGTTTGCCGTCGGCACCCATCAGTTCGGTGAAGCGAGGAATGATACCGCCGCCATAACCGAATACAGAAACGGTGCCGCCTTTCCAGTAACCCAGGCGAGTGTTGTATGAGTGTTCAAGCTGGCCAAGGAGATCGACAACCATGTTGCCGAACTTCTCTTCCATAGCAAGACGTTTCAGACCTGTAACAAAGCTCGGCCACGGACCGTTCTCGAGTTCGTCGAGGTTTGGTGTGTTGTGGAAGTCTTTGCTGGACTTCTTGTCCTTAGGCAGGAACGTATGATGACGTTCTGGATTCTTAGGTGTATCAGCCATTTTTGGATTTCCTCCTGTAGTGCTTGCACCTACATGGTGTATAGCCACAGTTTATTTACAAAACAAAACTTACAAGTTGAGATGCCGACTGCTTTTAGCTCTGTTGAGGGTTTGCCGGTAACCCGGCCTCTCACAGAACAAATCAACACCCCTGTGTTCGATGTTGGAACATTCTACCGATGTCACGCCATAACAAAACCTGTCTTTGGGGGTGTATAGAATCTTTTGCCCCCTCCCAAAAGAGATATAGATAAGACGCTGGATTCTATATTGGTGATCACCTCCCGGCAAATAAACCCATGGATCATTTTGCCGTCTGCTGATAAATCAGTTGAATAGTAGCATTATCAGCATTAGATAACGCATCTCTCTTACGGGGGCTTTCCTGCCGGTCCATTTTCCACTAAAGTTCGCTGCCTCTGTCTAATTCCGATGAAATTGCTTGGGTTTGGCAAGGCGGCTTGCGAGAGACCGTTAGATTACTCTATATATAGATGGATGCGCAATTTAGAAATGCGCGAGACTTAAGGTGTTAGACGTTAATGACAAGCAGTGCCGGTAATCCGTTCGATCTGGACGATGACAGCGCCTACCAGCAATGGCGCGAGCACAAGTTGGCTAACTATCCGCATACGGCAGCGGAGTTACTGGTTGATATCAATGACCCGCGGACGCTTAGCGAGGCGGAGTCAGCATTAATCAAAAATCGAGTTAATGCCTGTAACATGCTGATATATAGAAGCAAGCTTGGCAGCCTTGAGGACAAAAACATCCCGCGTAAACTGGGCCAGCAACTGGGTCTGGACGCACTGGATCCAAACATGCTCGCCGATGATGATGGCATTACCTCCCTGACCGTGGTCGAGGGCAAGAACAAACGGGGCTATATCCCATACTCGGACAAGCGCCTGCTCTGGCATACGGATGGCTATTACAATGCCCCCGGGCAACAAATCAGGGCATTTATCCTGCATTGTGTCAGGCCGGCATCGGCCGGCGGTGAAAACGCGTTGCTGGATCCGGAAATGGTCTATTTACGCCTGCGTGATGAGAACCCGGCGCATATCATGGCCCTGATGCACCCCGAGGCAATGACCATCCCGGCGAACATGGAATCGGGTCAAGTGACCCGGCCGGCCCGGACCGGACCGGTTTTTTCTCTTGATCCGATCGCTCATCGCCTCCATATGCGTTATACGGCACGAACTCGCAGTATTGTCTGGCGCGATGACGACATGACAGTCAAGGCCTTGACAGCACTGGGAAAATTACTGGATGAAGCCAATCCAGATGTATTTCATTACCGGCTGCAGGCCGGCGAAGGTGTGCTGAGTAATAATGTATTGCATAGTCGCACTGCTTTTCGGCAGGGACAGACCGAGGCGGAACAACGTTTGTTATACCGGGCCCGTTACTATGCCAGGATTTCTACTAATTAATTGCAACAGGAAGGACATCGACGATGCTCTACTTGAGTGAAGTATTGATGCAGAACCATGACCTGAACCGCTTCGAAGACCTGGTCAAGGTCATTGAGGAAAAGGCTCGCAGCAGCGGTGAGATCCATTTCGATATGGATGTGAAGCCGACTTACCCGGATACGCCGGAGAACTGGGAAGATCGCCTCGAGGGTGCCTTTGCCGGGATTTACTCGGTGACCCGTTAACAAGAATTTACATTAGGATTACGATATAACATTATGAAATATCTAAATACAGAAGAGATACGGGACGCCGAAGAAGCCGCTGATGCTGAACAACCTGTCGCGCTCTGGGAAGCTCGCCTGCAAGAACTGGAAGACAAGATCACCGAACTGCCAGCGGGCTATGGGCCACTGGAGAAGGCGGAACTCCAGCTACAGGTCTCGGCCGTACTGGTCGACCTCGAACGCGGCGAAGAGGCCTTCGATGTCGCGCGCGAGGCCTTTGACACCTTCACGGCACATGAGGGTTGGGACGGTGCCGCACAGGCATGTAACAACATGTTCATGGCCGATCAGCCATTATCACTGGCCGCGCTCGGACAGGGTATCTGGCTCGGGGTGACGTTTCCCGAGGTGGAGCCGGAACTGACAGTGGCTTTGCTGCAACACGTGGTCAACGAGACCCCGGCCGATTCCGATGGCGCAGCGATTGCCGCCGCCGTCGCCCACTACATTGCCGATCTCCGTACCGAGGGCAAGAAGCACGAGGACCTGACCTTTTTCACCAATTCCCTGCTTGCGACGGTCGCCCGTCGCCACAGCAACATCGAAAAGCAGGAGCAGTTCGCGGCCTGGTTCCAGCGTATGGAACTGGACGACCCGGAGAAATTCCTCGTCCGCATGCGCAACGTCATTGACGTCCTGGTTCAGGATGACTGGTGGGTTGATCGTGATGCGATCTGGGCCAGGCTGCCGGTGAACTAATCGATATGTACTGGCAAGAAGACAATGCACCGGAAAAAACCGCCGGCCCGGATGCGGTTGTGGATCTTGTTTACAAGATCCGCTGTCGCTGCCTGCCGGTTGATCATGCGCACGCCCTGTCCGAAGCATTGCTCGAGCATTTACCCTGGTTGAAAGGCACGCCCGGTGCCGGTATGCACCCCATCAGTATTCAGGAGGCGGGCAATGGCTGGATGCGCCCGGAAGGTGAGGATGAACTCATCCACCTTTCACGCCGCACCCGGTTAACGCTGCGCGTACCACAAGCGCATATTGAATCGGCCAACAGGCTCAGCGGCAAGACCCTGCAGGTGGCCGGCTACGAACTGGATGTACTGGATGCCGAAACACGCCCCTTACTGTCTCTGGAAACCCTGTTTTCGCGTTATAACGTGCTCGAAAAGGACATGGACGAAGAGGCCTTTATGCATGCTGTGGTCGAGGAGCTGGCCGAGATAGGGATCAGGCCGCGAAAGATGCTGGCCGGCAAGGGCCGCAAAATGCGTAATGGTGAAGCGAGACTGCAGACCTTGAGCCTCATGATAGCCGACCTGACACATGAAGAATCGCTACAGATCCAGCAACGTGGTATCGGCCACTACCAGCATCTGGGCTGTGGCGTGTTCATTCCGCAAAAAGGCATTGCCGAGGTGCATGAAATTCAGGAATAAAAATACGGCATAATATTGACCCTTTGGATAAGATAAATCGCCTTTATGGGTGGAGAAGTTTGAATTTTCCGGTACAATTCACGCAATTTTTTTCATCATAAGTAAACCTGTAATAATAGAGGACGTAGTAATATGGCATACGAAGTTGGTGGTAAGACCATTGAAACCGATGCAAACGGTTACCTGGTGGACGTAAATGATTGGAACGAGGAAATCGCCCAGATCATCGCAAAGGAAGAAGGTATCGAGCTGACAGACAAGCATTGGGACCTTATTAATTACCTGCGCGACGAATTTATCAACAACGCAGGCAACCAGCCGAACACCCGTAATATCGTCAAGGCGATGTCTGACAAATGGGGCGAAAAGCTCGGTCAGAAGGATGTGTACGCACTGTTCCCGCGTGACCCGAGCAAGCAGGGTGGCCGTATTGGTGGCCTGCCCGAGTCGCGTCGTAAGGGCGGATATTAAGCAAACTTCTGGTTACCAGTTGGGTAGCCGGGTAGTGTCGGAAAAGGCTGTCATATGACAGCCTTTTCTGTCTTAACCAACCTGACTTGCCGGTCGGGGTGAGAAGGGGTGATGAGAGGCTTGCACAGTATTTTATGAGTGATTCAGCTTACACCTTGCGTGAACTCAAACCGCACAGCTTTATCTATGAAGTAGAGAATGCCTTGCCGGCGACGCTCTGCGACGAGATGGTGGCGCGCTTTGAAGCACACCCTGAACAACAGCACGATGGTCGCATCGGTCAGGGCGAAGATCTCGCGCAATCCATCAAACGTTCCACCGATCTGCGTATTAGTGGTCGTGAAGAGTGGGAAGATATCGACAGCGCCCTGTTTCAATCGCTGGGTAAGACCATCAATGCGCTGGCCGCCGATTACCCCTTCTTTGCCGTGAACCGCCTGCGTGACATGGGTTACCAGTTGCAGCGGACCCGCGAAGGTGAGTTTTATCACTGGCATGTCGATGGCGGCCCGGGCGAATTCAGTCAACGACAGCTTGTCGCCATCTGGTATCTGAACGATGTGGCGGGGCCAGGCGGCACGACAGACTTTGCCGTTCAGGATATCAGCGTGCAGCCACAGCGTGGCAAACTGGTGTTGTTTCCGCCGTTCTGGACGCATATCCATCGCAATGCGACGTTGGAAAAGGGCGTGAAGTATATCGCCACCACGTGGGTGAGCTTCGCGTAACCACGCGTAAGCTGTTATACCTTATGAGCGCCGGGTTAATCATTTTCCTGACCGTGGTCTGCATGCTGACCTACGCGTTCGAGATTACGTTTGGCCTGGCGGGCACGATCATGATGGTCACTATCATGAGTTATTTTATCGATGCCAAGACGCTGGTGATCTATTCACTGCTGCCACAGATGCTGGTCGGCGTGATTGCCCTGGCGCGTTCGGAACGCACCGTCGAACTGCGCTTTCTCGGCGGCATGGTTGGATTTGCCGGATTGGGTTCGGTCGCCGGCTTTTACGTGTTTTATAATATCTCCAGCGAGCTGTTCCAGGTTTTGCTGGCCAGTGTGATTACGCTGGCCGGGGCCTACCTGGTGTTTGCGCCAGGCAAGCTGAAAATAGGCGTCATCGGTGGCCGCATGCTCGACACGGTGGCCGGCACCTCGATGGCACTGTTCGGCATTAGCGGGCCAATCGCGATGACACGCCTGGTAGGGACGTTTGACCGCAAGATTTTGATCCGCAACTATGCCCTGGCGTTCTTCCTGTCGATGAACCTGGTGCGGGCGGTAAGTTATATTGGCAGCGGCACGATCACCGGCGAGATAGGCAAGGTAATGCTCATCAGCGCACCGTTTTTGATTGTGACGCTGTGGTATGCCAACCACCTGCACCTCAGGGTCAACGAGATGGCCTTCAAACGGGTGGTGGCCTGGGTCATCCTGCTGGGCGGGCTGTCAATGCTCTTCGCCGCCAGCAGGTAAGCGAAAAGAGTATTGCGTATAATTTCACGAAAACGGGAATAACAATGACTGAGTTTAAACAAGTAGCCACGCTCGATGATGTCGCTCCCGGCACAATGTACCGTGTCGAGCTTGATGGTAAGCGCATCCTGCTGGCCAATGCCGATGGTACGATTTACGCCTGTGATGAGATGTGTACACATGAAGACTTTTCACTGGCGCTGGGCGCATTACAGGGCGACTGTCTGAAGTGTTCGTTACATGGCAGTCGTTTTGACTTGAAGACCGGTAGGCCGCTGGATGAGCCTGCCGATGAAGACCTGGCCGTGTACCCGGTCAAGGTAGAAGGCAACAAGATTTTTGTGGCACTTGATTAAATAAAGCAAGTGCCGCCAACTGTACAGCAACAGGAGTAAGCAATGAGCGATAACAGTACCCAAATCGCACAAGATCGTGCCTTGATGCATTCGATCATTCAACGCGTGGCCACCGGCCCCGAGTTGAGCAAGGATATCTCGCAGGAAGAGGCCCGTGGTGGCATGCGCGCCATCCTCGACGGTCATATCGATCCGGTTCAGGCGGCGATCTTCCTGATCGGCCTGCGCATGAAACGTGAAACCCCGGAAGAAAACCGCGGCATTCTTGATGGCATTATTGATTGCACTGAGCGGGTCACCGCGGAAGTCGAGGAGCTCGTCGATATCGGTGATCCATACGATGGATATAACCGCACCCTGCCAGCCTCACCCTTTCTGCCTGCCGTCATGGCGGCATGTGGTATCCCGGCGGTTTCGCACGGCATGGAAACGGTGAGTCCGAAATTCGGGGTTACACACCGTCAGATACTACGCGCCGTCGGCAAGCACGATTCGCTAGACCCGCAACAGGCCGCTGCCCAGATTGCAGATAGCGGGATCGGCTGGGCTTATGTCGATCAAAGTCGCTTCTGCCCGAAGCTCAATAACCTGGCCGACTTTCGCGCACTCGTGATCAAACGTCCGACTATTACCACCGTCGAAACCGAAACCATGCCGATTCGTGCCAGGGGCAAGACCCACCATGTCTGTGGTTACGTACACAAGCCATACCCGCCGGTGTATGCCATGCTTGCCGCGCATTCCGGCTTTGATAGTGCACTGCTGGTGCGCGGCATCGAGGGCGGCGTGATCCCGTCATTGCGCCAGACCGGTAAAATCATCAGCTATGCAGGCGAAACCGAAGTCCGCAGTGCCGAGTTCGAGCCGCAGGAACTGGGCTTTGAGCATAAACTGCGCGCGGTGCCTGTGCCCGAGTCCTGCAAGCAGGAAGAGGGCAGTCGGCAAGAAGTGACCGGCGGCTATAACCGCGAAGCCTTTGCAATGGCCGCCGTTGAGGCCGGTCTTGCCGCGTTGAATGGTGACAAGGGCATGACCTACGATGCCCTCGTCTATGGCGGTGCCAACATTCTCTGGCACCTGCAGCGTCACGAGACATTAATCGAGTGCGCCGATGCAGTGCGTGCCGTGCTTGATTCCGGTGAAGCCCTGAAACGCTTTAATGCATCAGCTTAACCAAACAGACAGGGGAGGCGTGTTATGTTGCTGGAAATACCCAGGGTCCTGAATGCCCGCGAACTCGAGGCTGTCAGGGGGGCACTGGAAACTGCGCCGTTTATCGATGGCAAGCTCTCGGCCGGGATGGCCGCGCAACGGGTGAAGCACAACGAAGAGGTCGATGTTCGCTCTCAGGATGTGCAGCAACTCAATAATCTCGTAATGACGCGTCTCGTCGAGCATCCGACTTATCGCGCCGCGGCCTTGCCGATGAAAGTGGCCTCGCCGTATTACGCGCGATACAGCAAGGGCATGTCCTATGGGGATCATGTGGATGACCCGATCATGCAGGCTGACACGCCATATCGTTCGGATATCTCAATCACCGTCTTTCTCAGTGACAAGACAGACTACGAAGGCGGTGAACTGGTCATAAACACCCAGTATGGTGAGCACTCTGTCAAGCTCGCAGCCGGCGATGCGGTTATGTATCCGTCTTCCAGTGTGCATCACGTCAACGAGATCACCAGTGGCACACGCCTGGTCGCTGTTACCTGGCTGCAAAGCCTTGTCCGCGAGCCGGCGAAACGCGAACTGCTTTATGATATGTATCTTGTCAAGGAACAGCTATTAAGAGAGGCCCCCGATGACGAAAATACCAAGCGTCTTGACCGGAGCTATGTAAATCTTATACGAATGTGGGGGGATGTATAAGTTTGAATGCTCGATGTTGTCGCGGTTTATTTTACCGTGTTATCCAGGGACAGGATATAATGAACAATATCGCTCCTGTCCCATTGGATGTATGTGATGTCGATCTATTTGTTGGTTGATAATGGTTCAAAAAATCCTGCAGCGACCCTGCGCTTGAGGGAATTGGCGATGCTGCTTGGTCAGCGTGTCGACAAAACCATTCATCCGGTGTCGTTGCAGCATGCTGATGCAATCGACACGGCCGAACTTGAGGGAAAACCCGCAAATACCTTTAACGCTTTTCTTCGTTACCACCTCGGGAAAGGCGAGCGGGAGTTTATTGTCCTACCCCTGTTTTTCGGCGTGAGCCGTGCACTTACCTCCTTTATTCCGCAGCAGGTCGAATCGCTTACCGCTGATTGCGGTGATTTTGTTCTCAAGCTGGCCGATGTCATCTATCCCTTACCGGCAGGTGATGACCGCCTGGCACAGATCGTCTTTGAACATATCCGTACGGCACAGGCCGTGCTTGCCGATGATAAGGTGCGTGCGGTAGTGGTGGATCATGGTTCGCCAATCCCGGAAATCACTGAAGTGCGAAAACGTATAGCGCAGTCCGTGGCCGCTTTGCTGAATGACACGCCCACACCTGGTGAGGCTGTCATGGAACGGCGTGATGGCAAGGAGTATGATTTCAATGGCGAGCTGCTTGCAGACTGGCTGCGATATCAGGCAGAGCAGGGTGCTACAACAGTTGTTATCGCGATGTTGTTCTTTTTGCCTGGCCGTCATGCCGGCGTAGCTGGCGACGTCGAGGAGATTTGTGACAATGTCGTCAAGGACTATCCGCAGCTTACCTGTACGGTCACGCCGCTTATCACCGAACATCCCCTGCTTATCGACATCCTTGTAGACCGTTTACGGGCTGTCGATTCATCCACTTGAAGGATCCTGCCTTATATTTACGGCTATAGCCTGGCCTCGATGTCGACATAACCACAATCCGTGATAGTACCGATTTCACCCGGCACATTAATCCGGTATAGATAATTGGTTAGTTATGTTCCCATCACGCGTCGAGGTCACCGCTATGTTAAATATCACACTGAATATGCCGGCTGTAGCAGATTGTGAGGTTTCGAACTGCGTTTATAATATGAACAGTGCCTGCCACGCCAGGGCGATTACCGTAGGCGACAGCTTCGGCGCCATGTGCGATACCTTTCTGGACTCGAATCCGCACACGAAGGGAATCTATGAAGCGGGGGTAGGTGCCTGCAAGATGGCGGATTGCAGGCACAACACCGATTATGAATGCCAGGCAGACAGTATATTGGTGGTTTCCATCAACCAGATGGCAAGGTGCGGCACCTTTGAACCATAAATGTTAATCAATAAAGCGGTCGGGGTGGTACTCGAAATTTATGCTTGGGGAGTGATGATTTAGTCCTTATCAATCATCGTTCCGCAACCAGCAATCTGGTTTATTCCATGGTTTCAGATTTTTTGTACCACTCCTGTGCCTTGGAGGTATCTTTTTCGACACCCAGGCCCTGCTCATACATGAGTCCCAGGGTCATGGCGGAACCGGCAAGGCCCTGCTCAGCGGCCCTGGTGAACCACTTGACGGCCTTGGCCTCGTTCTTGTCGACGCATTCGCCATGCATATACATAAAGCCGAGACCATGCTGGGCCATTGAATACCCCTGTTCGGCCGCCTTTTGCATCCAGTAGAAGGCCTGCCTCTCATCCTTCACCAGCCCGAGGCCATTCTGGTACATGATGGCCATGCGATGCTGCGCCTCGACGTTGCCGTCCTCGGCGTAGCGCGACAGGAATTGTTTGGCACGGGTAAATTCCTTGGCTTCAAAAGCGGCCATACCGCTGGCCAGGTCCATGTCGAGATTGGCGTTATCAGACATCGGGTACTCCAAAACATATTCATAGTAAACAGGTCGGTTATTGTGCCAGAGGCGTACGCATTCGGCCAGTCGTATTTCCGACAATTCCCGCAGACCTGTGTGTGTTTAACAGGCCATGCATTCAGGCACGGCTTTGTTATAATTCCCCGGCATTTTTCAGCCGGAGTATTCAATGATTCTCACCGCCTATATTAACGACCTTGCCTATGAGCTCGACGTGCCACAAGACATGCTCGATGAGGGAGAAAGCTTTTTCAGTAAACTTGACGCGGATATGGAAAAGGGCTGGCAGATGAGCCGTGAGTTTGTTGAGAGTCCGACTCGTGTCGAGCGGTGCAAGATCGTTGCCGATCGCATTCTGGACGCCCTGAGCACGGGTAATCGTACACTGGCCTTGCTGTGCGGGGCCTATCTGCTGGATCGTATGCCGGGTATCGGTGCTGTCTATATCGACACTACGGGTGACATCATGGAGACGAGCTTCGTGCCCGAGTCTCAGCACGAGGCGACCCCGCTATTGAATGAAAACGAGGCGCGCGCCAGGGCTGAGGGCGAGATAAGCAATGTCTACAAGGTCGGCCGGGTTTACCGCTATTCAGTGCGCAACCCGTTTACTGGCAGCTGGGAAGAAGCTCCGGCAGTAAAGACCGAGGAGGAGGCCCAGCGTTTGCGTGAAGACAGTCTTGGCAAGCGTATGCGCGAATTGATGGGACGCCGCATCAGCCTCAACGATCAGGCGGGGGATTAGGCCGCCGGGCCGAGTTGCGCGGCGTAGCGAGCCTCTACATTGCGGGCGGCCTGTCCGGCGTCATTGTTGAGCATTATCTCCAATAGCCTCCGGGCTTCATCCTGCCAACGCGGCGCGGCCTGTTGCGCACACGACTGCAATTGGTCCAGCTGGCCGCTGGCCTGCCAGTGTTCATAGGCGCCGAGGAGTTCAGGAAACAAGAGCTTGCGCAGGCCGGTGAAGTTGCCGAAGTAAAAATGCAGACCGGGATGATTTTCATGCTCGAGCAACCATGGCAGCGTGGTCAGGGCATCGGCAAGGTGATCCCGCACGGCTCTTGCGAGATGTTCGGCGCGACCGCCGGCGATAGTGTTCAGCCCTTGATCCCATGCCTGGCCGAGTAGCCGGCCGGCTGCCGCTTCGCCGAGTTCATGTTGCAGGACGACTTCGGTTTCGTTTGCGGTCATGTCATCAAGCAAGGCCTCAAGCCGGTGCGGGCTAATGGCCAGCTCGGTGATGTCGACATCATAACAACAGGCCGAGGCGATGATGGGCGAGTCCTTGAGTTTACGCCAGCGGTTTTCCTCGATCTTTTCCCAGACAAAACGTCGCAGTGATTCCTGGCGGATAAAGATCTTCTGCTCGCGTAGCATCGCCGGTGGTGCCACCAGGTCACGTGCCACTTCGCCGGCGGCGATATACACATCCTGGCCGTCGATGTTGCGGTATTCAGCCAGCTTGCCGAGAAAGAAATGCGGTTTGCCGAACAGACCTTTACCGCTGCTGTAGATGTAGCCCTGTTCGAGCAGGGCAGAGTTGAGGCTGTTCTCGTCGAAAGGGTCAATCGCGTGCTGCTCACAGCAGTCCAGGGGCGCATAGTCCTGTTCGTCGAGCTCGTTCCAGGCCTCTTCACGGGCCACGAGCCATGGCCCAACGTCATCCTTGGCGATCTGTTCGGACAGTGGAATCGCCTGTTCCCAGCGATAGTATTCGCGCATCTGCAGCAGGAAGGTGCACAGGGAGTAGTTACCGGCATAACGCGCATCGGAAATGTGGCAATTATGCTGGATACGTTGGCGCAGACTATCGACATCAAACATAACAAAAGTTCCTCCTTGCCCGCAGTCTAGCAGTCCGGACATGCAAGCTCACCCTTAAAAAATCGCCTATACTTCAAATGGAAATAGCCCGCGGGCTTTGCTGAATGCTCGCGTTCCCGGTACTATTTCATTCCCGATGCTGAATTAACAGGAAAAGCCTGTGGCCGTACGACTGAAAACCAAGTGGCACCGCTCCAAGCGCAGCCAGCGCAACATGGAAGGCTCGAAGCGCGAGAAGAGCATGACCGATCTCGCCGGTGTGATCTCTTTTAATATCTGGAAGCTCGCCAAGGAGATCTATACCAACATGGAAAAGGAAGAGTTCCTGTTGGGATCGGATAAGCAGGTGATGGACATCCTCACCGAGATCATCGCCTTTATGATCCAGGTTGCTGATCGCATGGTCTATGGCAAGATCACCGAGGAACAACGTCGCGAGTTTATTACCGCGATGGCCACGCAACTGGCCGACATGGTCGACAGCAATATGAATGATCTAATCGGTGAGGGTGATTATCGCCAGCCTTTTATCGATACCCTGAATAATCGTTTTGGCGAATATGCCGAGTGTCTATTTGAAAAGGGCGAACCCGGTTTTGATTTCCGTCGCCTGCTGGGCAAGCATGTTTCCGACATCATGGCCGGCACAGACAACCGCTGGGTGGTTGAGTACGTGATGGATGTCGAGGTACCAAATAGCCTGAAAAAACTGCAGCGTCTGATCACGGATGTGCTGGGGCTCAGAAAAAGGCGGATTGCTGAATAAAAACCAAAGGCTGAATAGACAGGATTAACAGGATTGACAAGATTAAATAATGTTAATTCTGTGTTTCCATCCGGTTAATCCTGTCAATCCTGTCCAGTTTTGTTTTTACCAGACCATAAAAAAGCCCCGCAGTTGCGGGGCTTTTTGTACAGGGATGTACTTATACCGTGGAGGCCAGGGAAGGCCGTGAACGGCTTTGTACAGGGATGTACTTATACCGTGGAGGCCAGGGAAGGCCGTGAACGGCATGTACAAATAACGCGACTAGCGCTCGCCGGCAAAGGCGCTCAGCAGGTGCAGCAGGCTGAGGAACAGGTTGTAGATGCTGACATACAGCGTAACCGTTGCCATGATGTAGTTGGTCTCACCACCGTGAACCAGTTGGCTGGTCTGGTACAGGATCATGCCGCCCATGAGCAGAATGAACATCGCAGAGACCGCCAGTGACAGACCCGGCAAGGTGAAGAACATGCTGGCGATACCGGCCAGGAAGGCCACCAGGATACCGATCATCAGGAAACCGCCGATGAAGCTGAAATCCTTGCGGGTGGTCAGCGCGTAACCGGACAGGCCAAGGAAGATCACGCCTGTGCCGCCGAGCGACATCATGACCAGCTGGTCACCATTCGAGAAGGCATTCAGGTAGGCATTGATAATCGGTCCGAGGGTCAGCCCCATGAAGCCGGTGAGGGCGAACACGGAAACGATGCCCCAGGCGCTGTTACGGGTCGCATTGGTCAGCATCAAGAGGCCAAAATAGCCAACGAGGGTAATCAACATGCCCGGATGCGGCATGTTGAACTGCATAGCGAGGCCAGCCATGAGGGCACTGAACAGCAAGGTCATGGAAAGCAGGGTATAGGTGTTACGAATGACCTTGTTCGTTGCCAGCACTGCCTCTGGTGATCGAGTCAAAGTACGTTCATTCATGTTCATGGTGTTTCCTCAATTGCTTTGTATGTAAATCTTTGACCAGAATGGTCTGAAAACTATCCCTAGCATACCCTGAAAGCCTGAAAACTCAAGTCCCTCAGTAAGTTTCCCGGTCCCGTACCTTGGATAAATGGAGGCAAAAAACTGCCTTTCAAGGGTGATTCTCAAGACCAGAGTGGTGTAGAATACCGTCCGCTGGAGAGGTGGCTGAGTGGTCGAAAGCTCTGGTCTTGAAAACCAGCGTACCTTTACCGGTACCGTGGGTTCGAATCCCACCCTCTCCGCCATATTTAGCATGGCACGGAATTTCGGCTGCTTACCTGATAACTCATCGGTGGCCAGCCGGGTTCGAGAGGGTGTAGAGAGACACGCTAGCGCGTGTCGCCAAAAAGCTTTCCGCCAGCCAGTCGAGCTGTCTCGCAGAACCTCAATGAGGTTCATTGCAAGTACCCAACGCCTTCGGCGTCAGGGCAAGCTCAACCGGCGTTCGGCGGCGCGCAAAGCGGTGCTTTGCAAACGCTTGCCTCACCCCTCTCCGCCATATTTATTACCATGGCACTGTGGTAGGTCGGATTAGTGCGAATGCACGTAATCCGACGCCCCAATCAACATGGGCACGTCGGCTTACGTCATCTCTGATTCCTAAGCCGACCTACGAAATTTTGCCATTCAGCTGAAACAGGCCCCTCTGGGGCCATTTTTGTTCAGCATCCCGAGTCACCGGGCAGGAGAACATTGATGTACTACGTCGCAGAAAGCCCCGTTCATGGTCGAGGCCTGTTTGCCTCGCGGCTGATCAAGGAAGGTGAGCTCCTGGGGGAGGTCGAGGGCAAGCCAACCACGGTCGATGGCCCGCATGTCCTGTGGATGACTGAAAAGCGCGGCTTCAAGGTTAGTTGTGACCTGCGCTATATCAACCACAGCAAGTCTCCCAACGTCGCTTATTATGATGACCTGACCGTTGTCGCATTGCGTGATATCAACACGGACGAGGAAATCGTCCATGACTACGGCGACGACTGGGCATAACCTCAGTTTTTTTGCGAGTTTATACAGGCCTTTGTTTTCTCAATCAGCTGTAGGAACAAGCTTACTTTTTCCTACAAAATGCGCGTGACATCATATATGCTTTACCCATAACAAGGATGGCCTGTGAAAGGCCGCCAACAGGGAGCAAGTAGCGTGACCATTAGAGTATTACTGGTTGATGACCATGAGCTGGTGAGGACGGGGATCCGAAGATTACTGGAAGATTTCGATGGAATCGAGATCATGGCTGAAGCTGAAAATGGCGAAGAGGCGGTAAGTCTCGTCCGCAAGGATAAACCGGATGTCATTCTCATGGATGTGAATATGCCGGGGATCGGGGGCCTGGAAGCTACCCGTAAGTTGCTGCAGATTCATGACGATATGAAGATTATCGTTGTCACCATTCATGTCGAAGAACCCTTTCCGTCCCGTTTGCTGAAGGCCGGTGCATCAGGTTACCTGACCAAGGGCTGTGCGATTAACGAAATTGTTGAAGCGATTCGTACCGTGCACAAGGGCAAACGTTTTATCGGTAGCGATGTGGCGCAGCAATTGGCGATGAGTATATTGCCGGGCAATGACAAATCACCGTTTGAAACATTATCCCAGCGCGAATTACAGGTTATGTTAATGGTGACGCAGGGGCAAAGGATTCAGGAGATTGCTGAAAAGCTGTGCCTGAGCCCAAAGACCGTGAGTACCTATCGTTATCGCTTGTTCGATAAACTGGATGTTAAAAGCGATGTCGAGTTAACCCACCTGGCAATGCGTCACGGCATGATAGATGACAGCAGTCTTGTCGACGGCTGATTGTTTTTTCGCCCAGTCGGAAACAAACTCGCTATAAACTTTATTCAATGCCATACCGAAGGCCTCCACGAGGTCATGGGGGGCAGTGCTATTGGCCGCCTGCGTAACATGATAGTCCTTGATCAGAACCGGTTTACCCTCATTGTCATCCAGTCGTAGTTCCAGCCCGACCAGTACTTCGCTGCGCTTGCCGCGCTCAATCTGTTCGAAGTGACGTATCTTGCCTGACAGGGTATAGGCGCTACGTTGTACCGGATCATAATTCATGACTGTGTCGGCAACACCGGCACTGCGCAGGGCACTGATCAGATGTTCCTGCAGCATACGCGGTGGTGAGTCACTCCAGTGGTGATAATGATACTGCTGTAACCGCAGGGCCTGGCCAGTCTCGCTAAAGAGCAGGGCGCGCTCACTGTGCAGGCCATCAGTGACCAGGCGTTTAACAGCCAATTCACTGCCGACGGCTATTTCCCCTGTTGTTAGTTGTGCCGCGGGCAGGCGGTAAAAGTGGTCTTCGGGCACCGGCGGCTGTGCCGAACAGGCGAACAATGAAGCGAGTATGCCGGTTGCCAGCAACACTTTTCCCATGCGTATGCGCATCAACTCTGGCCGGGCGCTCATCTTGCTGCCTCCACGGCCTTGTCCTTCGGCGGGGTACTGCCCAGCAGCAAACCGGGGTTCTCACGAATCTGACGGCTGAACTCATTCATGTTGCGACTGGTTCCTTCAAGGTTATAAGTGATCGTATTAATGTGCTGCGAAACCACCTCGAGACTCGCACTCAGATGACGAATCGAGCGTTGAATATCGGCACGATTATCATTAACCAGTGCACTGGACGATTTCACCATGTGATCAACCTCCGAGAGGGTATCGTCGAGGCGCTGCGAGAGTGAGTTCATGTTGCCGAGCATGTCACTGACATTTTTTGCGTTTGTCTGGCTTAACATCCCTTCGAGACTGGCCGCGCTGTTATCGAGGCGCTTGAGCAATTTCCTGGCATCCGCCAGCAGGTCTGTTTCCTCATTCAGGGTATGCACAAACTTGCGCACATCACCGATGAGTAATTTAATGTCGCCGGCGGCACCACCGACAGCGGCAAACAGATCGGCGCCTTCCTGCCCGGGCATGGTCTGGCCTGGTTTTAATGCGGTTTTGCTCACGCCTTCCTTGATGTCAATGGAAATGCCACCGAGCAGCCCGGAAGAAACGATTCGGGCAACACTGTCGGCAGGAACCTTCCAGTCTTCGCGGATCCCGAAGGTGACCTTGTAACGTGTTTTACCATTATCCTGTACTGGCTCAACGGCCTCGACCTGGCCAAGTTGATAACCTTCATAGGAGACAATCGTTCCGTACTTGAGGCCGGCGACGCTGTCGTAGTAGACATTATAGTTCTCCGTGTCACCATCACGACCTGTGATCAATGTCAGGCTGATAATCAGTGCCGCCAGTACGGCCAGCACAAAACTGCCGACAACAAGATAATTGACATTTTCATGTTTCATAAGGGTTTGCTCTTTTGTCCAGTCAGTTCCCGCAGGTATTCATCGGCGTCGATTTCAACATGACGGGCCTCGCGGTTTAACAGGCTTTGTATGCGTTCATTGTCTGAGTGACGTACTTCATCGACTGTGCCTATCATGAGGATGTTGCCGCGATCCAGCACCGTTATCCGATCCGCGATACGGAAGGTACTGTCGAGGTCATGGGTAACCACAACAATCGTTGTGTTAAGTGCCTTGCGAATGCGCAAGATCAGGTCGTCCAGTTCAGCCGCCGCCACCGGGTCAAGTCCCGCTGACGGTTCATCAAAGAACAATAGTTTCGGATCCATGATTACGGCGCGGGCCAGGGCGGCACGTTTTATCATGCCGCCGGAAAGCTGCGAGGGCATGAGGTTTTCAAAACCACCGAGGTTGACTACTGATAACTTCATGCGGCTCATGATCTGCATGGTATTTTCATCAAGCCTGGTGTGCTCGCGCAGGGGCAGGCAAACATTTTCACCAACGGTCATGGAGTTAAATAACGCGCCACCCTGAAACGAGACCCCCATGCTTTTGCGTAACTCGTGCATCTCTTTGGCATTGAGTTCGGTAATGTCATGACCGAGTAGCCTGATGCTGCCGCTGGTTGGCACGTGCAGGCCCAGCAGGTAACGGAGCAGGGTGCTCTTGCCAGAGCCGGAGCCACCCATGATCACCATAATCTCGCCGCTGTTCACCTGCATATTCACGTTATTCAGAATGCGCGTGTTGCCATAGTGAGTAACGAGGTTTTCAACTTCGATGACAGGTTCGATTATGGTTTCGTGGCTATTCATGTCAATGCGTCAGGAAGTAGGTAAAGACCATGTCGGCGATGACAATGTAGGTGATCGATAACACAACCGAGCGGGTCGTGGCCTTGCCGACACCTTCGGCACCGGCGGTGACGGAAAAGCCGTTTACGAAACTGACCAGGGTGATGATTACGGCAAACACCAGGCTTTTCCACAGGCCCTGGGTTATGTCACTGACCTTGAGAACTTCAATGGTTCTGTCGGCGTAGGCCTGCAGGCTCATGCCGAGGTCGAATGCGCTGTACACGCCGCCACCAAGCAGGCCAACCAGGTCGGCGAAAAAGGTGAGTGTCGGCAACATGATCAGCATGGCCAGCATCGCCGGGGCCACCAGGTAACGTACCGGGCTGATACCGATGACGCGCAAGGCATCGATCTCCTGGGCTATCTGCATGGTGCCGATACGCGCCGCAAGCGCGGAACCGGAACGACCGGCAACGAGGATGCCAATGATTAACGGCGAGAACTCACGCGTTACCGAAAGTGCGATGCCGAGGACCACCTGCGATTCGGCACCGAAGGTGCGCAAGGTCGCGATGCCCTGAATGGCGAGCATCATGCCAATCGTAAAGGAGAGGATGGTCACGATCGGCAGGGCCTGGATACCGATATGCATCATTTGTGCAAAAACAGGCGGAAGCTTGACGGTCTGTTGACGGCGATAGCCCAGTAGCATCCAGTACATGGATTCAAAGAACAGGGCAAAGGCATACCCCAGTTCCTCGATTCCTCGTATGGTGGTCTGTCCCAGCTTTTCAGTGAAGGAGCGTAACACTATGGCAATCAGGAGGCCTGTAATCGCTCACTGAGTGAGGCATGAATGGGAAAGACCTTGTCGAGGTTGGCAAGCTGCAAGACATTCATGGCGGCCTCACTTACATTAACCAGTCCGAATTCGAGGTTATCATTTTTGGCAAGCTGGTAGCCTTCGACGAGACTGGCCACACCGGAACTGTCAATATATTTGACCCCGGAAAGGTCAACGACGGTATTACGTTTTTGTTTGAGGCAGTTGAGGATGACTTCGCGGGCATGTGGAGAACCGTACAGATCTATCTCGCCGGCAAAGCGAATGACGAGATAACCTTGTTCGTCATCAATCTCAAAACTCACGGGACTGTCACCGATCTTGGTCATTGAATTGTTATTCTCATTTCGAGGCGATTGCCTCGCCCATCTTCTCGAACAGTATAGCTCAGGCTATCCATTAACTGTTGCATAAAGTGTACACCGAGACCGCCGGGACGTACATCTTCCAGCGCCCGCGGACGAATTTTATCCACGTCTACTATATCGGCATAGTCGCGTAAGACAATCACCAGTTGTGGCCACTCCACGGAAATATCCACTTCTATCCGGCCATCTTCATGACCATAGGCATGTTTGATGATATTGCTGGCGGCCTCGCTGATCGCCAGCACGATGCTCTCGGCCTGGGCGCTGGAACTGCCGGCGGCCAATACTGTGTCACGGCTGCTTTCACGCAAGCTTTTGAGTTCCCTGGCTTTTGCCGGCATTTCCAGGCACAGGGCCGGTGCGGGAGCGGGTTTCTCGATAACCAGTACAGTCACGTCATCGTGCAACTGGCGGCCCTCACGTTGCAGGCTGGCGAACATGGCATTCAGGCGGGCGGCCACCGGTTTGTCGCGATGGGCGCTGATCATGGTCATCAGGCCCTCTTCACCGAGCATCTGGCCATTCTGCTGGGCCTCGGTGACACCATCTGTATATATGTAGAGCGTGCCGTCGCCAAGCTTCAGTGTCGTTTCCGTGAATTCAATATCGGGCACGATCCCCAGAGGGGGGGCGGCACCCTGGATTTCCTCGAAGCGGCCATTGCTGTGCTGTAGCAAGGGTGGCTGGTGACCGGCATTGGCAAGCGTGATCTCGTCGCTGACAGGGTCGTATATGCCCCCGACCATGGTGACGAACATGCCGCGCGTGCTGTTCTCATGCACTTCGTTATTGACCATGGCCAATAATTTGCCCGGTGCCGTCTGGGTCTTGCCCAGGCAATGGAACAGGCTGCTGGTCTTGGCCATGAGCAGGGCGGCATTCATGCCCTTGCCGGAGACATCGGCCAGGTTAAACACAATCCGGCCGTCCGGCAGACTGAAGTGGTCAAAAAAATCACCAGAGACCTCGCGCATGGGCAGGTTATACCCATGAACGGGGAAGTCCGGCCCACGGGAGTCGGGTAACAGGTTGCCCTGAATCTCGCGTGCCAGTTCCAGTTCGTGCTGGATACGCTCCTGTTCGAGCAGCGCCGAGGCCATGGCGGCGTTGTGAATGGCAAGGGCAGCCGAGGAGGCCAGCGCGGTAAGAATATGCTGGTCATCGCTGGCAAACAGGCCGTCAGCGGTCTTCTTGTTGATGACCTCGATGGCGCCGAGCTTCTTGTCCTTGACTGTGAGCGGGGCACAAAGAATGGAACGGGTCGTGAAGCCGGTCTTCTCATCAACCTGCGTGGTGAAGTCCGGGTCAGAACTGACATCACGCACCATTTGCACGTGGTTTTGCTTGACCGTGCTGCCGACAATGCCCTGATCAGCCGGGAGGTGCAGGCCAATGAGTTTGATAGGGCCGGCACAGGCCCGGCAGACCAGCTCGGTATCATCATTTTCAAGCAGGAAAATCGAAGCGGCTTCTGCATTCATATACACCATCATCTGCTCGATGGCGTTGTTCAGGGTCTCCTCGATATCCAGCGAAGTCGTGAACTCCTGGGTCATGCGCGCGAGCAGGGCCAGGTGACGGTCAAGTTGGGCATCGCGTTCCTGTTCGAGTAACTCATGTCCGTGCAGTTTATCCATGGGGCTATCATGCCCGGCTTTATTGTGGGCATCAATCTCGACGCCGTACTGTCGCCCGTGTAGGATAGCCGCCAGGGGCAAGACAAGGAGAGGACGCGGGCATGAAAATAACCGCGCCCGAGGGAAAAGCATGAATGCACCAAGGATCCACGCACCGGAACTGCCGGAGACACTGCAGTGGTATAACACCGACGGCAAGCCGGTAAAGCTCGCTGACCTGCGCGGCAAGGTGGTGTTGCTCGATTTCTGGACCTATTGCTGTGTCAACTGCATGCATGTCCTGCCCGATCTGGCCTGGCTGGAGCGCCGTTACCCGGATACCCTGGCGGTGATCGGTATCCATACCCCCAAGTTCCCGAATGAGCGTATCGGCGATAATGTGCAGAAGGCCATTAATCGTCATTACATCCGCCACCCGGTCGCGCACGATGCCGCGTTCTCGGTCTGGCAGCAATACGGCATCAAGGCCTGGCCCACGATCATCTATATCGACCCGGAAGGCTATATCGTCGGTGTCCTGCGCGGTGAGGGGCGTCGCAAGCAGCTCGACCAGCTGATAGAGAAGGACGTCAGGGAAGCCGAGGCCAAGGGTACCCTTGTGCGTTCACCCATGAATATCAAGCTCTGGCCAGAACCCAGCCTGGAATTGAAATTCCCCGGCAAGGTGCTGGTCACGGCTGACAAATTGTTCATCAGCGACAGCGCCCACAACCGTGTGCTTGAGTGCATGCCTAACGGTCGGATCCTGCGTGTCTATGGCTCGGGTGCACCGGGGCAGCTGGATGGCATGGAAACCGATGCGGCCTTTGATAATCCCCAGGGTCTGGCCTGTGTCGGTGGCCACCTGTTTGTCGCCGACACCGGTAATCATTTGATTCGCAAAATTGACCTTGAGAGCCATGACGTCAGTACCGTGGCCGGGCTTGGCAGGATCGGTCGCGTCAAAACCTTCGAAACCTTCAATGACCCGCTCAAGGTGCCGCTGAACAGCCCCTGGGATCTAACCTATCACAGCGGCTCCTTGTATATCGCCATGGCCGGCAGTCACCAGATATGGGTGCTTGATTTGGCGAGGAACAGCCTTCGTGTCTATGCCGGTACCGGTACAGAGAATATCAAAGACGGCACGGCGGAAAGCGCCAGCTTTGCCCAGCCATCCGGGCTGATCATTGGCGAGGATCTGGAAAAGATGCTGTATATCGCGGATGCTGAAACGTCTGCGATCCGCTCCATTCGCCTGCGCGATAACTATGTGAACACACTGGTCGGCAAGGGCATGTTTGAATTTGGTGACAAGGACGGCAAGGGCAGCGAGGCCCTCATGCAACACCCGCTGGGCGTCGCATTCGATCCAAAGCGCAAGGCCCTGTGGGTGGCCGATACCTTCAATCATCGCATCCGCCACATCAAGCTCAGTAATAACACGGTTTCCAGCCTGCGCCTGTCACAGCCCCTGGCCGAACCGGGTGGCCTGAGTATTCATGACGACAGTCTGTGGGTGGCCAACACCAACGCGCATAATATCGTCAAAATCAATATCAAGACCGGCGAGATGGAACAAGTCGAGATTTTTTCCCTCGAAAACGATTAAAATAGCAGGATGAAATCCTCTGCTAATGCCTTCGATCTGAATTGTCGTCGCTGTCCGCGTCTCAGCAGTTTTCTTGCCGAGGTCAGGGCGGAGCATCCCGACTACCATGCACGCCCCGTGGCACCGTTCGGTGCCAGGAACCCGGCCTTGCTGATTGTTGGCCTCGCACCCGGCATGCACGGCGCGAATGCGACGGGCCGCCCGTTCACTGGCGACTTTGCCGGTATCCTGCTGTACGCGACCCTGCACAAGTTCGGCTTCAGCAATAAACCGGAAGCGCTATCGCGCGATGATGGTCTGAAGCTGAAAGACTGTCGCATCACCAACGCGGTGAAGTGCCTGCCACCGCAGAACAAGCCTGCCACTGATGAAATCAATACCTGTAATGCCTTGCTGCAAGAAGAGCTCGAGGCCTTGCCGAAGACCCGGGTCATTCTTGTTCTCGGCCTGATTGCCCACAAGGCGGTGTTGCGGGCCTGCGGGGTGAAAATCAAGGACTATCCATTTGCACACAATGCCTGCGCGCAACTGCCGGACGGCCGCTGGCTGTTGAGTTCCTACCACTGCAGTAAATACAACACCTCGACCAAACGTCTCACCGAAAAGATGTTCCATGACGTGTTCAAGACGGCACGCAAGCATATCGATGCGTAGCTGGTTATAAGTGTAATGACCGAGAGTTTCGACAAGAAGACCTTTCTCGCCAGCCTCACCAACCGGCCGGGTGTGTATCGCATGCACGCCGAGGACGATACGATTCTATATGTTGGCAAGGCGCGTAATCTGAAAAAACGTGTCGCGAGTTATTTTCGCGGCAGTGGCCTGGCGCCAAAGACCCGGGCATTGATGCAGCAGATGCGCAACATCACCATCACCGTCACGAACACTGAAAGCGAGGCATTGATTCTTGAGAACAACCTGATCAAGGAGTTTCGGCCGCGCTACAACATTCTCTTGCGCGATGACAAGAGCTATCCATACATCTACCTGTCAACCGATCAGGACTTTCCGCGTCTCGGCTTTCACCGTGGCGGGCGGCGAGGCAAGGGTCGTTACTTCGGCCCGTACCCGAGCGCCGGCGCGGTGCGCGATACCCTGAGCCTGCTGCAAAAGCTGTTCCCGGTTCGCCAGTGTGAAGATAGTTACTTTCGCAACCGTTCCCGGCCCTGCCTGCAATACCAGATCAAGCGTTGCTCCGCGCCGTGCGTCGGCTTTATTGACAAAGACGAATATGCCGAAGACGTCAGGAACACCATCCTGTTTCTCGAAGGTCGTGACGATGCCGTTATCGAACGCCTTGTCGAACGCATGGAAGAGGCGGCTGCGAGGCTCGATTTTGAACGCGCCACCGTGTACCGGGATCAGATCGGTCGCCTGCGCGCCTTGTCGGAGAAGCAGTACATCAGTACCGATGCCGGCGATCTGGATATCATTGCCTGCAGCACCGCCAGCGGCAGCAGTTGCGTGCAGGTGTTTACTGTCCGCGGCGGGCATCATCTCGGCAACCGCGCCTATTTTCCGAAACATACCGCCGAGAGTGAGGATGCCGAGATCATTGCCGCCTTTATCACGCAATATTACCTGAATGAAGGCCAGGGGGGTGGCTCGCGCCGCCCGATACCGACGCAGATCCTCGTTAATCATGCGCTTGACGAGGCAGACTGGTTACAGACTGTGCTTGGTGAACAGGCGGGGCATAAGGTGAGCATCCATGCCCGGGTTCGCGGTGAGCGTGCACGCTGGCTGGCCATGGCGACCCAGAATGCCGAACATGCCCTGCAGCAGCACCTGAGTTCGAAAAGCAGCCTTACGGCGCGTTTCGAGGCCCTGCAGGACGCTCTCGGGCTTGAGGCGGTGCCGCAACGCATGGAGTGCTTTGATATCAGTCACACCATGGGCGAGGCGACCGTGGCCTCCTGCGTGGTGTTTGACAGCGAGGGGCCGAACAAGTCGGACTACCGCCGTTACAATATCGAGGGCATCACCCCCGGCGACGATTTCGCTGCCATGAAGCAGGCCTTGCTACGGCGTTACACGAAGCTCAAGGAAGGCGAGGGCCGGGTGCCGGACATTCTCTTCATTGATGGCGGTAAGGGCCAGCTCAGGCAGGCCGGCGAGGTCCTGGCGGAACTGCAAATCCCGGATATTACCGTGATCGGCATCGCCAAGGGCCCTGAACGTAAGCCCGGTGAGGAAGACCTGTTCTTGTTAGGCCATAGCACGCCCTTTATACTGCCGGCAGATTCCAGGGCCTTGCACCTCATCCAGCAGATCCGCGACGAGGCACACCGTTTTGCCATCACCGGCCACCGCCAGCGGCGCGCCAGGACACGCAAACGCTCCGTGCTGGAGGATATAAAAGGCCTGGGGCCGAAGCGCCGCCAGCAGCTGTTAAAGCAATTTGGTGGCCTGCAAGGAGTGAACCGTGCCGGGAAAGAAGACCTGGTGCGGGTTGAGGGTATCAGTCCGGCCCTGGCAGAACGGATTTATGATGTATTACATGGCGACAACCCATAAATGAACCTGAACATTCCGAATATCCTGACCCTGACCCGTATCGCCGTGATCCCGGTCTTTGTTATCGCCTTCTACCTGCCTTTTAGCTGGGCGAATGTCGCTACCGCCGGCATCTTTGCCGTGGCGGGGCTGACCGACTGGCTGGACGGTTACCTGGCAAGAAAGCTCAACCAGACCTCGCGGTTCGGGGCCTTTCTCGATCCGGTGGCTGACAAGCTTATGGTCGCCGTGACCCTGATCCTGCTCGTTGCCGCCGATCCCGGGGCCTGGCTGGCCGTACCGGCAGCCATTATTATTGGCCGCGAGATCGCGATCTCCGCCTTGCGCGAATGGATGGCGGAGATCGGTGAACGCACCCAGGTCGCCGTTAGCCATATCGGCAAAATCAAGACCACGGCGCAGATGCTGGCGCTGTTGCTGCTGTTATACCGGGATCCGCTAGGGGGCTTCCCGGTATACGAGGTCGGGCTGGTTCTCCTCTATATTGCCGCGATCCTGACCCTTTGGTCGATGATCATCTATCTGCGTGCCGCCTGGCCGGCACTGAGCGATGATAACAACCAATAAAATAATGATTAAATCTCTCCCGGTGCTTGACTCCTGGCCCACCATCTCTACAATACGGGTCCTCTCAAAGCGGGAATAGCTCAGCTGGTAGAGCACGACCTTGCCAAGGTCGGGGTCGCGAGTTCGAATCTCGTTTCCCGCTCCAAATTACAGTTCGGGGAAGTGGTCCAGCATCACTTCCCCGTTTTTGTAATAGAATACGTATAGACGGCACACCCCTCGCGGCGGAATGGCAGAATGGCTATGCAGCGGATTGCAAATCCGTGTATCTCGGTTCGACTCCGGGTTCCGCCTCCATCTTTTCCTGATCTGAACACTACAGCAATCGCCCAAGACACGTTACAATGCGCGCTGCTTCTGCCCGGGTGGCGAAACTGGTAGACGCAAGGGACTTAAAATCCCTCGGTGGCAACACCGTGCCGGTTCGATTCCGGCCCCGGGCACCATTTACTCAGCTTTTCCGAAGACAGTACTGCAAATCATTTAGTCTCGGGCGCTACAATCCCGAATCTGTTATTCGCCGATGCCTTTTCACGATAAAAGCACCCTGGTTAGTCCCGTCTCATAGTCTATGCCAGATCACCGGCTGACGCTGGTCTGGTACAAGGCGAGGTCGCAAAACGCTTTGATTTATTCTACTACCTTATCCAGAATACGACTTCTGCAAGTCGGAATATAAAAATATGCCTCGTCAGAAAAATTCATGGGTAGTTTTCGGGGCAGGTAGCGCTCCAAGCGCGTGATATAAGGCGA
>NZ_JAVVES010000021.1:0-40505 GCF_032250955.1 Sulfuriflexus sp.
GAGAGAGATACAAGGTCGGATTAGCGTTAGCGTAATCCGACAGTTTTATTTAAAAAGCTTTTGATTTTTAAAGGCACGTGTTCTTTACGCGCTGCACCCAGCGCGTGTTACTTTCTTTGCACGAGCAAAGAAAAGACACTCGCGCTCGGTGGGCGCGAAAAGAACAACTGGTTTTAAAATTTAAAAGCTCTAAAAGAAAAACAAAAAAACCACTACTTCTTCACCTTAGGCAACACCACCACACGCGTATCCGAAAACCGGTCATGCAAGGTGCGTTTCTCCTTATCGACGAGCATCCACAACATCGCCAGCCCGGCGGTCATCAATGTGACAATACCGGCCATGAAGCGCAGCAGGGACTGGCCCAGGTTGAGGGGGCTGCCATCCATGCTTTCCACGCGCAGGCGCCAGGCACGCATGCCGAGGGTCTGGCCGCCGCGCGTCCAGAACCAGGCATAGAAGATGAAACTCAGGGTGAACAGGTAGGTCTGGTACCAGGGATTGCCGGGGCTGATGGCCTCGCCGCCGCTGAAAGGCAGGGCAATGAAGCCCGCGATGAGCAGGATCGCGGCCAGCAGCAGGATATCGTAGATAAACGCGGCAAGGCGGCGGAGCAGCCCGGCAGGTGGCAGGGTCGGGAAATCGGTGTCTGTGGTCATGGTGATGTCGTATACACGGTGGTTAATGGCACGATTATGAAGGTTTTGCTGATGAATGTGCAGGAAAACTGCAAGAATGCCCCGAGCAATGCTATTATACACCCACTAATTTTCTACTTAAGCATTTGCTTGAACAGGTTTTTATCCGAATTTGAACACTTCATCAACAAGCGAGTCCGCACCGCGAATTATTCCCCGTGCCGAACACAGCATTTCCCGCTCGAATATCAGTAAAGAGGCCCTCAAGGTCCTTTACGGGTTGAAGAAGGCCGGGCATGCCGCCTACCTGGTCGGGGGCGGGGTCCGTGACCTGTTGCTCGGCCGTGAGCCCAAGGACTTTGATATTGCCACCGATGCCTCGCCGGAAGAGATCCGGGCGGCATTCCGTAACTGTCGCCTGATCGGGCGACGCTTTCGCCTCGCGCATATTCACTTTGGTCGCGAGATCATCGAAGTGGCCACTTTTCGTGCCCAGCTTGATGGCGAGGCCGAGGGCGATGTGCACATGGAGAATGGCCGTATTATCCGTGACAACGTCTATGGCACGATCGAGGAGGATGTCTGGCGCCGTGATTTCACGGTCAACGCCCTGTATTACAACATCCGTGACTTCTCGGTGATCGATTATGTTGGCGGCTACGAAGATCTGCAACAGGGGCTGTTGCGCCTGATCGGTGACCCCGAGCAACGCTATCGTGAAGACCCGGTGCGCATGCTGCGGGCAGTGCGCTTTGCCTGCAAACTGGGGATGCGTATCGAGCCCGAGACCGAGGCGCCGATGAGAGAGCTGGCGCCCTTGCTCGGTGATATCTCGCCGGCGCGACTGTTTGAAGAGGTCCTGAAACTGTTTCACGCCGGTTATGCCCTGCAGACCTATGAGCAGCTACGTCACTATGACCTGTTTGGGCAGTTGTTCCCGATGACCGAGCAGGCGCTTGCCAAGGAAGAAAACGGTTTCCCGAATATCCTTCTGGCAGAGTCCTTGCGGAGTACGGACAAGCGGATTGCGGAAGGCAAGCCGGTCAATCCTGCCTTCCTGTTTGCAGCATTGCTGTGGCAACCCATGCAAGAGTACCTGCCCAGGCTGCGGGACAGCGGCATGCCGGAGGTGCAGGCCATCCAGGTAGCGACGGACAAGGCCTTTACCCGCATGCGCGAGTCCGCCTCGATCCCGCGCCGTTTTGCCCTGATGGTGAAAGAGATTTATGTCCTGCAGGCGCGGCTGATGAACCGTGCCGGGCGCCGGGCACTGCGCCTGCTGGAACTGCCGCGTTTCCGCGCGGCATATGATTTCCTGGTGCTGCGCGCCATCGCCGATGAGTCCTTGCGTGAAACCGCCGAGTGGTGGACACGCATCCAGGAAGTTGAAGGCGAGGAACGTGACGCGATGCTGCTGCCGGCAGCGAAAAAAAAGAAGGCTCGCCGCCGCCGTAGCAAGCCCCGGAAGAAACCGGAAGGCGATTGAGACCGTGTCGGTGAAGGCCTATATCGGTCTGGGTGCTAACCTGGAGGAACCGCAACAACAGCTGGAGACAGCGCTTGTGGCACTGCACCGGCTTCCTGGCAGCCGCGTTGTCAAACGCTCCTCTTTCTACCGCAGTAAGCCGATGGGCCCGGCCGAGCAGCCCGACTATATTAATG
Organism: Sulfuriflexus sp.; assembly: GCF_032250955.1. Lineage (NCBI taxonomy): Bacteria > Pseudomonadati > Pseudomonadota > Gammaproteobacteria > Chromatiales > Granulosicoccaceae > Sulfuriflexus > Sulfuriflexus sp. Next base: position 2,301 of record NZ_JAVVES010000021.1, read on the forward strand.
CGGTGGCTGAACTGGAGACGACACTGGCCCCGCCGGCACTGTTACTTGCCTTGCAGGGCATTGAACAGGCACAGGGGCGAGACCGTAGCGGGCAGCGCTGGAGCGCGCGCACACTGGATCTGGACCTGTTGTTGTATGCCGATGAAATCATCCATACCGACAGCCTGCAGGTGCCGCATCCGGGTCTGGCCGAGCGAGACTTTGTGTTAGTCCCGCTGGCCGAGATTGCCCCGGATGTCGTCATCCCCGGTCAGCCGGGACTGCAAGCGTTGCTCGAACATTGCCCGGTGTATGGGCTGGAACGCCTGCCGGGTTGAGCCGAAACAGGTTACAATAAGGGCTTCTGGGTAGCGCTATACAGTTATGACTGAGACAAGACCGGATTTTATCGTCGTTGAAGGGCCGATCGGGGTAGGGAAGACCACTCTTGCCCGGCGTCTGGCCCGATCTTTTGGCAGCGAGTTGCTGCTGGAGGGCGCGGATGAAAACCCCTTCCTCGAACGCTTTTATAAGAAACCGCGTGAGGCGGCGCTGCCGACCCAGCTGTTCTTTCTCTTTCAGCGGGCCCGGCAGATGCAGGAGCTGCGCCAGACCGATATGTTCCGTCCGGTCAGGGTTTCGGATTTTCTGATCGAGAAGGACCGCCTGTTTGCCGAGCTGACCCTGGAGGACGACGAGTTTGACCTCTATGAGCAGGTTTATAACAACATGACCATGGATGCGCCGCAGCCGGATCTTGTGATTTACCTGCAGGCACCGGTCGAGGTTTTGTTGAATCGCATCAGTAAGCGTGGCCACGACTATGAACGCAATATTTCGGCCGCCTACCTGCAGCGCCTGAATGATTCCTATACACGTTTCTTCCACCAGTACACGGATGCCCCGTTATTGATTGTGAACGCCGCTGATCTGGACTTTGTGAACAGCAGCCAGGATTACGAGATGCTGCTGGAACGTGCCAAGGCCGTCCGTAGCGGACGACACTTCTTTAATCCGCAACCGTTTAACCTGTAACCATGTCGCGCCTTGACCTGAATACCTTTATGCAGATGAAACAGCGGGGTGAGAAGATCGCCGTGTTAACCGCTTATGATGTGAGCTTTGCCGGTTTGTTCGAGCAGGCCGGCGTGGAGGTATTACTGGTTGGCGATTCACTCGGCATGGTCATCCAGGGGCAGGCTTCCACCCGTCCCGTCAGCCTTGCTGACATGGTGTATCACGGCCAGGCAGTGGCGCGTGGCAGCCAACAGGGTTATATCGTTGTCGACATGCCCTATAACACCTATCAGACGACAACCGAGACCGTGGAGAATGCCCGGGTCCTTGTCGGGCAGGCCGGCGCGCAAATGGTCAAGCTGGAAGGTGGCCGCGAACAGCTTGAGGCAATCAATGCGCTGGTCGCGGCCTCAATCCCGGTCTGCGGGCACCTTGGCCTGTTGCCGCAATCGGTGACCACGCCTGATGGTTACAGGGTGCAGGGTCGTGATGCCGCGAGCGCAGAGCGCATTCTGGAAGACGCCGTATTGCTCGAACAGGCAGGCATCGGCATGCTGGTACTGGAGTGTGTGCCGGCGGGGCTGGCAAAACGAATCAGCCAACGCCTGCTGATACCGGTGATCGGCATCGGTGCCGGTGTCGATTGCGATGGCCAGGTGCTGGTGTGTTATGACATGCTTGGCATCAGTGGCGGGCACAAGGCAAGGTTCGTGCATAACTTCCTGGCAGGGCAAGACAGCATCGAGGCGGCCGTGCGGGCCTATGTCAAGGCAGTCAAAGATGCGCGTTACCCGGCCGTTGAACATACTTACCAGTAAAGACATGAAACAACTCCCGGATATAAACAGCCTGCATGAGCAGCTCCAGACCTGGCGCGCTGACGGTGAACGGATCGCGCTGGTGCCGACCATGGGCAACCTGCACGAGGGACATTTATGTTTGATCGACGCGGCGAAACGCCATGCCGATCGATGTGTGGTGAGTATCTTCGTCAACCCGACGCAGTTTGGTCCAAATGAAGACTTTGCCGCCTATCCGCGCACACAGGAAGAAGATTGCGCCCTGCTTGCGGCGCGCGGTGTTGATGCGGTGTTTCTGCCGACGGTCGACATGATGTACCCGCAGGGGGAGGCTATCAGCACGAGTATCGCCGTCCCTGAGGCGCTGGCGAATATCCTCTGCGGGGCTGCGCGGCCGGGGCACTTTAACGGTGTGGCCACGGTGGTGACGAAACTCCTCAACCTCGTCCGGCCTGACGTGGCCGTGTTTGGTGAAAAGGACTACCAGCAACTGCTCGTGATTCGTCGCGTGGTGGCGGACCTGAACATACCCGTCGAGATAATCGGCCAGGCTACGATTCGCGAGGCCAGCGGTCTGGCGATGAGTTCACGAAACCGCTATTTGACCGGCCCGCAACGTGACCAGGCCGCGCAATTGTATGCAAGCCTGCAAGCCTGTTGCGAGCAGTTGCAGACGGGCGAGCGCGATATCGCCGCTATCGAGGCGAGAGCAGAAGCCCGGCTTGAATCTGCCGGTTTCGAGCCGGAATACGTGAGCATTCGCCGGGCTGCAGATCTTGGTCTGCCCGGTGCCGCTGACAGTGAACTGGTGATCGTCGCCGCGGCCCATCTCGGGAAGGCGCGATTAATCGATAATCTGCTCTGTGGACGCTAAAAATGGCCTTTTGGGGGAATGTAACCTTATATAATTCAACAAGTTGTCGCAGAGATTTGAATGCCAGCGGGGAAAACCGGATAATACGGCCGGGCTCGCGACTGACGGGCCCTGTTTCTTACCGCAACTCAAGGGCAAAGCATGCACTTAACGATGCTTAAATGTAAGCTCCACCGAGCCTGTGTCACACACTCCGAACTGGAGTACGAAGGCTCGTGTGCGATTGACGGGCACCTGCTGGATACAGCGGGCATCCGTGAATATGAGCAGATCCAGATCTATAACGTGAACAACGGTGAGCGGTTCACGACCTACGCTATTCGTGCCCAGGATGGCTCCGGCATTATTTCCGTGAATGGTGCGGCCGCGCACAAGGCTGACCCCGGTGACCGGGTCATCATCTGCAGTTATGTCTCGCTGAGTCAGCAGGAATTGGCCGGTTTCCAGCCAACCCTGGTCTATCTCGATGAGAAAAACGAGATCACACACACGCGTAACACTATTCCTGTTCAGGTTGCCTGATTCCGGCCGATACAATATCGAGACTCCCGTGACACGCAACGGTCACGGTATACAGACGATATAAAAAGGAAGCGTGATAGATGGTCGATTCCTACGATGGTCGCGACTTTCGACGTATGAACATCGACTGCGAGGTTGTTGTACGTCGTATTGGCGAAGATGTCATCATTAACGGCACAGCAACCAACCTTAGTGCTACGGGGCTTTTGTTCAATTGCGCGACAGCACTCGAGTTCGATGAAGTACTCGAGATCAAAATCTCCCCCGGCAAGGAAGGCCTGACGCCACCCCTGCATGCCATGGCACGCGTGGTACGGGTAGAAGCCGGGGCCGGGGATGATTACGCTATTGGTTGCTTGATTACCGAAATGATCGATTAACCCCGGCAGCGCCCCGGCGCGTTACTTGCGGCGCCTCATCAAGCAGTTGGACGACGCCGGATATGAAGGCTCTCGGGCTTGCTGCGGCTACCTGCAACAGGGTTCTATGCATATGGAACATGCGAACTTTTATTTTCACGATGTCCTCAACGACTTCCTGCCTGCCGGCCTGGCAGGCAAGGCCTGCCCCTATCATTTCGATGCCCATCCCGCGATCAAAGATGCGATCGAGGCGATGGGTGTGCCACATACCGAGGTGGCCGTTATGCTTGTTAATGGTAAGGCGGTTAATTTCTCATATGGGTTGAATTACGGTGATGTGGTTCACGTTTATCCGCATGCTGCACACCCTTTCGTTGCCAATGAATACCGGCAGGATTTCCTGCCGATGGGATGTCCTGTTTTTGTGCTGGATGTTCACCTGGGAAAGTTGGCCCGCTACCTGCGCACGGCGGGTTTTGATACGCTCTATACTCCGGTCGATATGGGGGATGCCGAGATTGCTCATGTCGCCGAACGGGATGACAGGATCGTCGTGACACGCGATGTGGGCTTGCTCAAGCGCAGCCAGATCCGCTATGGCTACTGGCTCCGGCAAACGCAGTCCCGCCAACAGTTTCGCGAGCTGGTCTCGCATTACCGGCTGAAGGATTTGTTCAGGCCCTTCTCACGTTGTCCGCACTGTAACGGTAAAGTCAGGCAGGTAGAGAAAAGCACCGTCAGTAAGCGTCTTCCGGGCAGGGTGGCAAGTGATCCCGGACTGCAAAATTTCGTGCAGTGTTGTGATTGCGGGCAGGTCTACTGGGAAGGCTCGCACTATACCCGCATGCAAGAATTTTTCGACAGTGTTTGATGAAATAAGAAAAGATCCCAAAAAAGGGCACTGCCGGTAAGCATCGCCCTTTCTAAACCAAACCTTGTGCATCGAAGGCTTAACCGGTGTTACGCATACCCTGGGCGATAGCGTTGATGGTTCGCAGTAACGGGTTGCGCCAGATATCACGTTCATCGTCACTGACGCTTTCATCGCGCAGGCGGCGTAAAAGAGTCGTCTGGATATGGTTGAGCGGATCGAGATAGGGATTGCGACGCTCCAGTGAGAAGGCCAGCGCAGGGGTTTCCTCCATCAGGTAGCTGCAGTTTGAAACCCGCAGCACCTGCTCTTTGGTACAGGCATATTCGTCACTGATCTTGCTGTGCAGGCGTTCGGCCATGGCGCTGTCTTTGCACAGATCAGCATATTCGCGGGCGATGTTCATATCACCTTTGTAAAGCGCCATTTGCGAATTACTCAGCAGGGCGCGGAAGAATGGCCATTCCCTGTACATGCTTTGCAGCTTCTCGATACGTTGCGGGTCATTGTTGTGCCACTTGCTCAGGGCGGTGCCAATACCATACCAGGCAGGCACTGTATGCCGTGATTGTGCCCAGCCGAAGACCCAGGGTATGGCACGAATCGAGTTCATGGATCGGTCAGACTTCTTGCGATGTGAGGGACGCGAACCGATGTTAAGCAGGCCGATCTCTGAAACCGGTGTCGCCTCATAGAAGTAATCAAGGAACCCTTCGGTACGGTTAATGAGTTCGCGGTAGCAGTCTTCACCAATCTGTGCCAGTTCGTTCATGATCTCGAGATACTCGGTTTGATCATCTTTGGGCGGGACGATCAAACTGCGGCTGGCCTTCATCAGGCCGGTAACCCCCATGCTGAGTTCATAACTGGCGGTCTCAACATTGCTGTATTTGTATGAAAGGACTTCACCCTGCTCGGTGAACTTGATCTCGCCGTACACGGTATCCGCAGGCTGCGAAAGGATCGCGTGATGAGTCGGGCCACCACCTCGGCCAATGGTACCGCCACGACCATGAAACAGGCGTAGATCGATACTATACTGGCGCGCGAGCTCGGTGATCTGGCGTTGTGCCTGGTACAGGTTCCAGCCGGAGGCGAGAATACCGCCATCCTTGCAGGAGTCAGAGTAGCCCAGCATGATTTCCTGACGGTTACCCGCGACCTTGAGCAGGGCGGCATAGTTCGGGTTGCTGAACAGGGCCCGCATGACCGGATCGATGTGTTGCAGGTCTTCCACGGTTTCAAACAGCGGGCTGATTGAAATATCACAGAACCATTCGCCCTCTTTCTTGCCGGCCAGGCCACACAGGGAAGCCAGGAACATGACTTCCATGATGTGACTGGCCGCATGGGTCATGGAAATAACATAGCTGCCAAAGGCCTGCTTGCTGACCTCCTGCTGCATCTGGGCCATGACCTTAAAGACGGCAACGGTCTCGCTGGTCGGTTCACTATAAGCGGCTTTGTCCAGCGTGATGTCGTCATGGTCAGCCAGCAGACCGGCCAGTTTTTCCATGCGTGCGGTTTCATCCAGTGCGGCATAGTCGATGCCATTGGCCTGCATGATTTCGACGACCGCCTCGGTATGGCGGGTGGATTCCTGGCGAATGTCGAGATGCGCAAGGAAGAAGCCGAATGTCTCTACCAGACGTATCAGATCAAGCAGGTCCTGATCAGCAATATTCCTGTCACCATGACTGCTCAAGGAATCATGGATCATCTTCAGATCAGCAAGCAGCTCATCTTCATTCTGATAACGACCCTCGAAACGTTCACGGTCATTACCGGCCAGCTGGTTCTTGACCGTGCAGAGTGACAGTTCCAGACGGTAATGCATAAGGTGCAGTTTGCGACGATAGGGTTCATGACTGAAACGGTTCGGATTATCGGCAAAGGCACTGCGACAAATGTCATCCTCACATTCAATGCTTTTCCTGATAGCGGCACTTGGCTCGCAAAGCTGACTTGAGTGCGTGAGTTTGTGTCCGAGCCGACTAACGCGATGCAGGTACTCGAGCAGCATCACACGTTTTTGCATCCGCAAGGCCTCGACCGTCGTCTCCGGTTTTACAAACGGGTTACCGTCACGGTCGCCACCAATCCAGGATCCAAAGCGCATAATTGTCGGGATATGAATCTTTTTGGCTTCCTCTCCGTAGATACGGCGAAGTGCTTTCTCCAGGTAGCGGTAACTGCGGGGGACGGCCTCGAACAGGGATTCACGGAAATAGTACTGACCGTTACGGATCTCGTCGCGAACCTTGGGCTTGTGCACGCGGACTTCATCGGTCTTCCACAGTACCTGGATCTGTGACTTGATATCTTCAACGATCTCCTCACGTTCGCTCTTGCCCAGGCGTGGGTCGTTGAGTCTTTCACTGGTGACAAAGACACGGCGGAGTGTCTCAAGGATAGTCCGGCGCTTGGCCTCGGTCGGATGGGCGGTGAAGACAGGCATGTAATTCAGTTGACTGAGCAGGGTTTGCAGTTGTTCGGCAGTGATGCCCTGATCGCAGAATTCCTGCAGGGTGTGATTAAAAGACCCTTCCCAGAGTGGCCCACTGGTGCGGACCTGCTGGCGGCGTTGGCGGTGCTGGTAGGCCTCTTCGGCGATGTTGACCAGGCTGAAATAGGTGCTGAAGGCCCGCACGACGTGGGTGGCCAGTTCTGGTTCAAGCCCCTCGATAATCCTTTTCAGACGGCGTGCCCTGGCAGCATCATCCTTCTGGCGCAAGTTGACGTAGCCCCTGCGCAGGGTCTCGACGGCCCTGTAAACGCGCTCCCCAGCCTGCTCATGGAGGACATTACCGAGTAATCGACCGAGTAACTTGACCCGACTACGGAGCTGCTTATCGCTGATCTGGGTTGCCATAAAAAATAAAACCGCCTGTAAACAATTGGTTACAATAATAGTGGCGAGAATATAGGAATACCCTCGCCATACAAAGTGGCGCATTATACCTGTTTTGGGGACATATCGCAGGCTTCACCGCCATACCTTATATACTAGGACGAGGGCAGGTTGTTTCGGTTCTGGTTTTGCTGTTTCGTCAGTCAGTTGGCAGAATGGTCCGAACCGCCTGTGTTGCAAGCGAACGCGGTGACGTGAACCCGTTCAAGGTTTGGAAGGCATGAAAAGTTGATAATCACAGGCACTAATAACAATAGAAAAGGAGCCCGCGATGCCGGACATTAATGTCATTCTGGATTCGATGCATCGGGCGATGCGGAAAAATCCGATTTTTGGCGACTTGCTGTCGCAGCAAGATCGCGAGTACTTGCTGGCGCGTGGGACGATACGTGTAGTCGAGGCCGGTGAGATCCTGTGCCGGCAGTACCAGCGGGACCGCAATGTATTTGTCCTGATCAATGGTGCCGTTGAGGTTACCGAAGAGGTGCAAAACAAGACCGTTTCGCTCGGCAAGTTATATTCCGGTGAAGTCTTTGGCGAGATCGCCGCGCTATTCATGATGCCCCGCATCGCGACGGTGACAGTGTTGAAGAATTCCGTAGTACTGGATATACCTGGTGAGGTACTAGGTGAATTGATCGAGCAGGTGCCGGTGTTACGTGATGCCGTTTTCGAGCGTTATCACAGGCGCAGTATCCAGACGGCCCTGAAGTCGGTAAGTATATTCAATTCGCTTACTGACGAGGCCTTTGATGAAATGTGCAAGGTGGCCTCACTGGTGACGGCACGTAAGGGTGAACGACTGATTCGTGAAGGCGAGTTGGGTGATGCCTTGTATATAATCAATTACGGTATCGCACGTGTCTTTACGACGATTGACAATACCGAGCTGAACCTGGCCCTGTTACGCCCCGGGGACTATTTTGGTGAGTGGTCATTATTGACAGGTGCGCCACGTGCGGCTTCGGTAGCTGCCGTGACACAAATGGAACTGGTGCGCCTTGGCTGTAGTGAATTCCTTGAATTTATCCGTAAATTTCCCAATATTCAGGAAAGCATTGACCTGGTCGCGCATGCGCGAAAATCACGCACCGAGCATGCACGTACGCGTCCCGAGTCTGAAAGTGATGTACAGACTATCCTTGCCGATATTGAAACAGTACTGATTGCCGAGCATGAGGTTAATGAGTAGAATTTTCGCACGATACCGGTTTTTAAATCATAAAAAATACAAGGTTATATTTTATGGGGCAGGATGTGATTGAACTCTCCGCACAGGAATGGCGGGAACGCCTGAGTGACGAGCAATTCCATGTTTGCCGCGAGAAGGGTACCGAACGTGCCTTTAGTGGCAGATACCATGACTGTAAGGATAAAGGCATTTACCGGTGTGCCTGTTGCGGAGAGCCACTGTTTAATTCAGAAACCAAGTTTGATTCCGGTACCGGTTGGCCGAGCTTCTGGCGGGCACTTGATGAAGTCGCTATAGAATCTGATGTCGATGTAAGTCACGGCATGCGACGTGAAGAGGTGCATTGCCGCAAGTGTGGATGTCACCTCGGACATGTGTTCCCCGACGGTCCACAGCCAACCGGTCTGCGTTATTGCATTAACTCGGCATCTTTGACGCTAGAGAAAGAATAATTTTCAAATGGAGAAAATGTGATGAAAAAGATTACCTGTGCGGCCCTGTTTTTATGCCTGTTTTCTGCCCTTGCCCAGGCCGCGGTCAAGACCGAAGAAGTGACTTACAAGGACAACGGCACCGAGCTAAAGGGCTACCTGGCCTATGATGACGCCATACAGGGCAAACGCCCTGGCATTCTCGTTGTACACGAGTGGTGGGGTCATAACGATTATGCGCGCAAGCGTGCCCGCATGCTGGCCGAGCTCGGTTACACCGCGCTGGCCATAGATATGTACGGTGATGGCAAGACCGCCAACCATCCGGATGATGCCGGTAAATTTGCCAAGGCAGTAGGTAGCGATTTGCCGCTTGCCAAGGCCCGTTTTCTCGCCGCGCTAAACCTGTTGATGACGCATGAGACAGTCGACAAGGACAAGACTGCCGCGATCGGCTATTGCTTCGGCGGCGGTATAGTATTGCAAATGGCAAGACAGGGTGTTGACCTTGATGGTGTGGTCAGCTTCCATGGCAGCGTTGCCACTACTACGCCGGCGAGCAAGGGTGATGTCAAGGCCAGCGTGCTGGTTTATAACGGGGCAGATGACCCGTTTGTGAAACCGGAACAGATCGCAGCCTTCAAAAAGGAAATGGATGAGGCCGGCGTCGCGTATGATTTTGTAAATATTCCCGGCGCAAAACACAGCTTTACGAATCCTGCGGCGGATGATTTTGCGAAGCAGTTCGGTATGCCGCTGGCCTATGACAAGAGTGCGGACGATCTGTCATGGCAGGGTATGCAGGACTTCTTCAAGAAAATCTTTAAGCAGGATTGATGATCAGGAGAAACTTGAACTTATCCGTGAATATTACACAGCGAATTATATAAATAGACAGGATTTACAGGATTGACGGGATAAAAAACAGCACGAATAAAATCCTGTTATGTCCTGTAAATCCTGTCCATATTATTTTTTGGTTTTCTTCTTTTCTTTAGACTTTTCCTTGCTCTTCTTGGCGCGTTTCCTGGCCGCATCTTTCTTGCGTTCGGAAGACCATTTTTCTTTTTTGCGCTCGGTCTTCTTTTTTGGCACCGGGCTGTCTTCCTGTACCTTGCCTCGCGGTTTCTTCTGCACCGGCGCGTCGCTGAAAGTTGAGCCATCGGCAAGACTGATGTTTAACGGCTTGTGGCAGACCCGAACCTTTATGAGGTGCTGGAAGTTCGTTTTTGACAGGTCCTTTGGCAGCTCGACGGTGCTGTAGTCATCATAGAGCTTGATGTGGCCGATACTGGAAAAATCCAGACCGACTTCATTGGCAATGGCGCCGACGATGTTCTTCGGCATTACACCGTCATCGCGACCGACCTCGAGACGATAGGTAACCATGTCGGCTTCGTTATCGGCACTGCGATGCTTGTCTGTCTTGCGCGGGCGTTCCTGGCGTTCGCGTGTTGGTGTTTCCTTCCGCGATCGCGGTGATTCTTTTTCCTGCCGTGCCTGGGGGAGTTCCTTCATGCGCAGCGGGCGTTCGGTTTGCACCTGTTTTGCCAGTGCAGCGGCTATTTGTTCAACGCTGATTTCATGTTCATGCTTAATCTGGTCGATTATGTCGTGGAAGAAATCCAGGTTACCTGATTCAATTGTTTCGAGTATCTTTTCCTTGAACTGGGCGATACGCTTGTTAGTGATTATTTCAGAAGATGGTAGCTGTACCCGCTCGATTTTCTGACGGGTGGCGCGCTCAATGGCGTGCAGCATGCGCATTTCCCGAGGCGCTACAAACAGGATGGCGCAACCCTTGCGGCCGGCACGACCGGTGCGGCCGATGCGGTGTACATAGGATTCGACATCATTCGGAATGTCGTAGTTAATCACATGCGATATGCGCTGCACATCGAGACCACGAGCAGCGACATCGGTGGCGATAATAATATCGAGCTTCTTGTTCTTTAACTGCTGGACAGTGCGTTCACGAATATCCTGACTGATGTCCCCATTCAGGGCTGCGCAACGATAACCCCGTGCCTCGAGTTTCTCCGCAAGTTCCACTGTTGCGGTACGGGTGCGGACAAAAATGATACTGGCATCAAAGTCCTGTACTTCCAGGATCCGGGTCAGGGCATCCAGCTTGTTGGTGCCGCTGACCTGCCAATAGTGCTGTTCGATAGTCTCGACAGTACTGGTTTTGGTTTTGATCTTGATCTCAACAGGGTCGTTAAGATGCTTGCGGGCAACCTTGCGGATAACATCGGGCATGGTCGCGGAAAACAGCGCGATCTGGCGCTGTTCAGGGGTCTGTTCGAGGATCCATTCGACATCGTCGATAAAACCCATGCGTAGCATTTCATCGGCCTCGTCGAGCACCATCGCGCGTAGTGTATCGAGCTTGAGGCTTTTACGGCGCATATGATCCATAACCCGCCCCGGTGTGCCGACGATAACGTGCGGGCCACGTTTCAGGTGTTGCAGTTGCTGGCTCATACTCTGGCCACCATAGATAGGTAAGACATGAAAACCTTTCAGGTGCCGTGCATAGGTCTGGAAGGCCTCGGCTACCTGGATAGCCAGTTCACGCGTCGGGGTCAGAACCAGGACCTGCGGCTGTTTGACAGCCAGCTCGAGCTTATGCAGCAGCGGCAGGGCAAAGGCCGCGGTTTTTCCCGTCCCGGTCTGGGCCTGGCCGAGCAGGTCATGGCCCGCCAGCAAGGGCGGGATACTTTCCGCCTGGATCGGCGACGGGGTTTCATAGCCGACTTCTTGCAGAACCTGAAGAATGGGAGCAGACAGGGCCAACTGTTCGAAGTTGGCAATCTCGGTGGACATGGGGGTGCGCCTTGGTTAATAGGGTAATCGCCGGATATGGCGAATTACCGAGTGGATAATATCGTGCCGGGATCATACCTGATTTTGCCGCCAACACCCAGATATATGCGGGTTAATCGGCTATTTCAGCATTAAAATCGTAACCACAGGGGGTGTACTGTGAAGGCTTGATTGCGTTTGCTTCTGGGGGCAGCGGGCCTTCGCAATCTGGAAACACCTGCTAAAACCTGGTAACCGATTGGAAATTATAGTAAAAAAATCAGGAAACCGTGTCTTTGAGGGGAAACTGAAATGGTACCGAGGGTCGGACTCGAACCGACAAGGTGTCTCCACCGGGGGATTTTGAATCCCCTGCGTCTACCAATTTCGCCACCCCGGCACGGGTCAGGAGGTGACATTCTATAGTATTTCCTGTTTCGCTCAAGCCAAATCTGGTTACCCCCGCTAAACAAGACGGAAACAATTACCCACAGCGGGGACTCGGCTCCCGCATGTATAACCGGTGTTTACATTTCACACTGCAATAGTCTCTGCGAGAGCAACCTGGTCTGCCGATTTATAAAACAGGGGCTTTTAAAAATAGTGTTACAGCTCTCCCGCTGTATACCGGACATTTAGTGCTGACAGAGAATATGTGAACGGGAAATGTTTTAAAGGACTGAATATGCTGTGCCAGTTCAGGCGGGTCAGCACGCCGCTACGTAGCTGGTAAATAATCTTGTAAGCTTGATTGTGCATAGCCCCGGGTCTTATGAGTCACGATCTATTCCCGGCTCTGTTAGAATCCCGCCATGCAGCGCAGTGATTTTCATTTTGATCTCCCCACGGAACTGATCGCCCAGCAGCCCGCCGCAGAGCGCGGCGGCAGTAGGCTGTTGTGCGTGAATGTCGCCGATGCCACGCTGGCGGATCGCCGCTTCAGTGATCTGCCTGAGCTGTTGCGGGCCGGTGACCTGCTGGTATTTAACGATACCCGCGTGATCCCGGCGCGCCTGCACGGCCACAAGGCCAGTGGTGGCAGGGTCGAGGTGCTGGTCGAGCGGCTGCTGGATACCCGCCACGTACTGGCCCACATCCGCGCCAGCAAGACCCCGAGACCCGGTAACCCGTTGCGCCTCGAGGGCTGTATTGATGCCGAGGTGCTGGGGCGGGAAGGGGAGTTGTTCAAGCTCCGCTTTGATGACTCGCGCGAGGTGCTCGAGATCCTCGAGGCCCACGGGCACATGCCATTGCCTCCTTATATAGATCGCGAGGATGCGGAGCAGGACCGCGAGCGTTACCAGACCGTGTATGCGCAACGCCCCGGTGCAGTAGCCGCACCCACGGCCGGCCTGCACTTTGACGAGGCGATGCTGACGACATTGAAAGATATGGGGGTGAATAGCACGCAGGTGACCTTGCATGTGGGGGCAGGCACCTTCCAGCCGGTACGCGCGGATGATATTCGCGATCACCACATGCACAGTGAATACATTGAAGTCAGTGCCAAAACGGTGGCCGCGATTGAACAGACTCGTGCCGCCGGGGGCCGTGTCATCGGCGTGGGCACGACCAGTGTCCGCGCGCTGGAGAGTGCCGCGCAGGCGAACGGTGGGGTGCTGGCACCGTTCAGCGGCGAGACCGATATTTTCATGTATCCCGGTTACGAATTTCTGACCATTGATGCGATGCTGACCAATTTCCACCTGCCGGAGTCCACCCTGATTATGCTGGTGAGTGCCTTTGCCGGGCATGAGCTTATAATGACCGCCTACCGGCATGCCGTAGAAGAACGTTACCGTTTTTTCAGCTACGGCGACGCGATGTTTATCAGCAAGTTGTGAGTATTTAATAATAAAGCCCAACGCAGAGGCGCGGAGACGCAGCGAACGCGAAGGTTAATGAAGAATAGAATCGTAAGCTCGCAATGCCGTATTTGTATAGGCTTAAAATGAAAACTCTAATACTTATAATTATTTTCTCCGCGTTCTTCGCGCCTTTGCGCCTCTGCGTTGGGCTTTGGGATTGTTATAACTATGAAATTTGAATTACACACCACAGATGGTCAGGCACGTCGCGGCCAGTTGCAGTTTGCGCGCGGCACGGTTGAGACCCCGGCCTTTATGCCGGTCGGCACCTATGGCACGGTCAAGGCCATGACCCCGGAAGAACTGCGTGACATCGGTGCCGAGATCATCCTTGGCAATACCTTTCACCTGATGCTGCGGCCGGGCACGGCAATTATCGAGAAACATGGCGATCTGCATGATTTCATGCACTGGGACGGGCCTATCCTCACCGATTCGGGCGGTTTCCAGGTCTGGAGCCTGGGCAAGCTGCGCAAGATCACCGAGGCAGGCGTGCACTTCAGCTCGCCCGTGAACGGCGACAAGGTTTTCATGGGCCCGGAAGAGTCGATGGCGGTGCAACGCGCCCTGGGGGCCGATATCGTCATGATCTTTGACGAGTGTACGCCGTTTCCGGCCACCGAGAAAGAGGCCCGCGATTCCATGGAACTCTCGTTGCGTTGGGCGGCACGGAGCAAGCAGGCGCACGGCGATAACCCGGCGGCGCTGTTCGGCATTGTGCAAGGCGGCATGTATGCACACTTGCGCGAGGAATCCCTGGCCGGGTTGGTCGAGATCGGCTTTGATGGTTATGCCCTCGGCGGCCTCTCGGTCGGCGAGCCCAAGGAGGAAATGCTGAAGGTGCTCGATCGGCTGGCCGGACAGATGCCCGCGGATCGACCACGTTACCTGATGGGCGTAGGCACGCCCGAGGACCTGGTCGATAGCGTCTGTCGCGGGATTGATATGTTTGACTGCGTGATGCCGACTCGCAATGCCCGTAATGGACATTTGTTCACCAGCGAGGGGGTCGTGCGCATACGCAATGCCCCCTACCGTGATGACACGCGCCCACTGGACCCGGCATGCGAATGCTACACGTGCAAAAACTATACTCGGGCCTATCTGCACCACCTTGACCGGGCTAACGAGATCCTCGGTGCACGTCTCAATACTATACATAATTTGTATTATTATCAGGCACTCATGCGTGGTTTGCGCGTGGCCATTGCGAGTGGCACCCTGCAGGACTTCGTGGATGATTTCTATGCAAAACGCGACCAAACCGCGCCGGCTGTGTCATAATAGCCAAAGTTTTAACTGAGCAATAACGAGAGAAGGTTAAATATCATGAGTTTTTTCATTTCTGAGGCCCTCGCCGAGGGTAATGGCCAGGCGGCCACACAGGGCGACCCCATGACCAGTCTCATCTTTATGGTCGTCATTTTTGCCGTATTTTATTTCCTGCTTATCCGGCCACAGGCCAAGCGCGCCAAGCAACACAGGCAGCTGGTAGCGTCGTTGAGCAAGGGTGACGAGGTACTCACATCTGGCGGGATCTACGGCAAGCTGAGCAATGTGGCCGATGACCATGTGGACGTCGATATTGCCGATGGCACAACCATTAAAGTGCAGCGTCAGGCGGTGGCATCGGTGTTACCGAAGGGCACAATCAAGAGTTTGTGAAGGCAAAAGCCTCTAAGCAGATATGTGTAAGGAAACAATGCAGTCGGCGGAAAGCCGACAGCGCACAACAAAACGATAGATAATTTATGAACCAGTATCCGCTCTGGAAATACCTGTTAATCCTCTTTGTCATTGCTGTCGGTGTGCTCTACGCCGTGCCGAACCTGTATCCGGGTGAGCCGGCTGTGCAGGTGTCGCCGTCATTGCGAGGCGCCAAACTTGATCCGGGTCTTGCCGATCGAGTCAGGACCATTCTCGATGACAAGGCCATTGTCTATCGGCGCATCGAAGCCAGTAGCGAAAAACTGATCGCGCGCTTTGATGACACCGAGTTGCAGCTCAGGGCCAAGGATATTATCAAGGAGGAGCTGGGGCGTGACTTTGCCGTGGCCCTGAACCTCGTACCTACTACGCCCGAATGGTTGCGTTCGATGAACGCCTTGCCGATGTATCTCGGTCTGGATCTGCGCGGCGGGGTGTACTTCCTCATGGAAGTGGATATGGAGGCTGCCGAGCGTCTCGGTGAAGAGCGTTATGTCAGTGATGTTCGTTCCGCGCTCCGTGATGAAAAGATCCGTTATCTGACGATTAACCGTGTGCCTGGCAATGAAACCCGCACCGGTGGTGTTGAAGTGAAATTCCGTGACGCCGAACGTCGTGACAAGGCACATGCGATTATCGCCACGGAATTTCGCAATCTGGAATTGACTGATGAAGAACGTGATGGCGCCTTTTATCTGCGTGCCAGCCTGAGCCGGGATGAAATTATTGAAACAAAGCGTTCGGCCCTGCAACAGAATCTTTCCACCTTGCGTAACCGGGTGAATGAACTCGGCGTGGCCGAGCCGATTATCCAGCAGCAGGGGGATACCCGGATCGTTGTACAGCTGCCCGGCGTGCAGGACCCTGTCTATGCCCGGGATATTCTCGGCGCCACGGCAACCCTCGAATATCACGCCGTGGATACCGAAAACGATCTGCAGGAAGCCCTGCGCGGCCGCGTACCGCCAGGTTCACGCATATATAAGGAACGTAACGGCAACCCGATCCTGCTGAAGAAGCGCCTGATCGTGACCGGTGACATGGTCGTGAATGCCGCCTCCGGGATTGACCAGCGTGCCGGCAGCCCGATGGTCAGCGTGACCCTCGATGATGCCGGGGCCAAGCGCATGCTCAAGTTCACCAAGGAGAATGTCGGTAAGCCCATGGCCGTGGTCTACATCGAGACCAAGACGGTGATCCGCAATATCGATGGCGAGGAAGTCCGCCAGCGCAAGAAGATCGAAGAGGTCATCAGTGTCGCCAATATCCTCGAGCCCTTCAGCAAGCGCTTTCAGACTACTGGTCTGGATAGCCCGGATGAGGCCCGCCAGCTGGCATTGTTGCTCCGTGCCGGTTCACTGGCCACGCCAATCGACATCGTCGAGGAGCGGACCATCGGGCCGTCACTCGGGCAGGATAATATTGACAAGGGCACCCGCTCGGTCATCATCGGTTTTGTGCTGGTGCTCGTGTTCATGGTCATGTGGTACCGCGGTTTCGGCTTGGTCGCAAACCTGGCCCTGGCCATGAACCTGGTTCTGATTATCGCGGTATTGTCGATGCTGCAGGCCACACTGACCCTGCCCGGTATCGCCGGTATCGTCCTCACCGTGGGCATGGCGGTGGATGCCAATGTGCTGATCTTTGAACGTATCCGGGAAGAGCTCCGCATAGGTAACTCACCCCAGGCGAGTATTGCGGCCGGTTACGATAAGGCGCTCTCGACTATTGCCGATGCCAATGTCACGACCTTGATTGCCGCGGTCGTCCTGTTTGTATTCGGGACCGGGCCGATTAAAGGTTTCGCGATTACGCTATCCATCGGCATTGTCACTTCCATGTTTACCGCCATCATGGGTACCCGGGCAGTAGTCAACCTGGTCTGGGGCAAGCGCCGCCTGACCAAGCTGTCGATTTAAGGAAACGACCATGCAGATATTCAAGCAAGCCGCCACATTCAACTTCATGGGCAAGCGCCGCCTGGCGATGGTGCTGTCATTGCTCCTGATTGCAGCCTCAATTGCCTCGCTGGCCACCAGGGGGCTGAACCTCGGGGTCGATTTTACGGGTGGGGCCGTGATCGAAGTTGGCTATGAACAACCGACGGAACTGGCCGGGGTGCGTGCGGCCCTGGCGAAAGACTATGGCGATGCCCAGGTACAACACTTCGGGGCCTCTACCGATGTGCTGATTCGGCTGGCACCGCGCGAGGGCATTAGCAGTGTGGATTTGAGCAAGAAGCTTATCGACACCTTGCAGGCGGCGTCAGAAGACGAAGTTGAAATGCGCCGCGTTGAATACGTCGGCCCACAGGTAGGCGATGAACTGACCGAGCAGGGGGCATTTGCCATTCTGTATGCCCTGTTCGGCATCTTTGTTTATGTCTTCCTGCGCTTTCAGTGGCAGTTTTCGGTCGGCGCGGTGGCGGCCTTGTTTCATGATGTGTTGATAACCCTGGGGTTTTTCTCACTGCTGCAACTCGAGTTTGACCTGACCGTCCTTGCCGCCATTCTGGCCGTGATTGGTTACTCTCTGAACGATACTATCGTCGTGTTTGACCGCATTCGTGAGAATTTCCGTCGTCTGCGTACCAGCAACCCGCTTGATGTAGTTAATATTTCCATTAATGAAACCCTGTCCCGCACCATCATCACCTCGTTGACCACGATGCTGGTTTTGCTGGCCCTGTTCTTTCTCGGTGGCGAGTTGATCCACAGTTTTGCCACCGCGCTGCTTGTCGGTGTTGTTGTCGGTACTTACTCGTCTATTTATGTGGCCGGTTCCGCCTCACTGTCACTGGGCGTGAGCAAGGCCGACCTGGTACAGGTAAAGCCGGAGAATGTGAATCCGGATGGCTCACAGGTCTGATTAGACCGCCTTAACCGGGTCAAACAAAAACGGCGACTGATACAGTCGCCGTTTTTTTGTCTTTGGAGTTGGGTCAAGCTGTTGCTGCGGTTTAGGTGGGCCACTAAATCCCAATCATCAATCAGCGATCATAAATCATCAATTCCTGTTTTATGCCGCTGCCTGTTTCTTGCGCTTCAGGGGGATAACCACGGCACTGTCTTGCCCGGCCTTTTCGGTTTCTGTGGCTGGCAGGGGCGAATCGACAAAGTCCTCAGGTGAATCGATGCCGAGGATCTCAAAACAATGCCCGCCCCTGGGGGAAAAGCCGCTCATGTTGGCAAGTTCTTCCATGCCGTCGATCACGTCACGCATAATCAACTCGAGCGCCTTGCTAGTCTGCAGATTTTTAGAATCGCTGAATTTTTCGAGGTCATACCGCTTCGGCATTTTGATACCCAAGTGTTTGTGTTGTGTATTTACTATGTCGGACAACACAGGCAAAACTTGAGTGATCTGCGTCACACTATGCGGTGTGAGACAGGGCGCGCAGCTACATTATCTTGTGGTCAAGGCCGTGTGGCGATCAAGAGGCGAAAAACTCCGGCTTCAGGTGTGGGCGGATCGTTGACAGAATTGCCTTAAACATCCTTGGGTTGCCGGCGACAATATGACCTTTCTCGAGGTATTTGTGGTCGCCGGCGAAGTCCCCGACGATACCGCCCGCTTCGAGGATGAGCAGGGCCCCCGCGGCCATATCCCATTGGTGCAGGCCCAGTTCCCAGAAACCGTCCAGACGCCCGGCGGCGACGTAGGCGAGATCCAGCGAGGCTGCACCGGGCCGGCGGACACCACTGCAGTGTTGGAACAGGGACTTGAAGGTCTCCAGGTACATATCGAGGTGTTCTTGCTGGCGGATCGGGAAACCGGTACCGAGCAGGCTACCCTCAAGGGTGCGTGAATTACTGACCCGAATCCGGCGTTCGTTCAGCGCAGCGCCGCCTCCGCGAGAGGCCGTGAACAGGTCCTGGCTGACCGGATCATAGACCACACCCTGGGTGAGGCGGCCCTTGTGGCGCAGCGCGATCGAGACCGCAAACTGGGGAAAACCGTGCAGGAAATTGGTGGTGCCATCCAGGGGGTCAATGATCCATTCGAATTCATTGTGGCCCTGGGTACCAGACTCCTCGGCGAGGATAGCATGGTCCGGGTAGGCCTTGTGGATGGCCTGAATGATGGTCTGCTCGGTCTTCATATCGACCTCGCTGACAAAGTCGTTTCTGGCCTTGGCACTGATCGTCAGGTTATCAAGTCGTTCGTAATGATACATGATGATCTTGCCTGCTTCGCGCGCGGCGCGCACAGCAATATTCAGCATCGGTTGCATGCGTTTGTTCCTGCTATCCGGTTTAGGTAAGAGCGTGCAGGCAGAGGCCTGCGAGTGGCCGCAAGTGTATAGTCGGGAAGGAAAAATCACAAGTCGTAGCTGGACTTGCGTGGCACTTATCGGTAGCTTTCACGCCATGTACGAGAATATCCGCATTGTGCTGGTCAATACGAGCCATCCCGGCAACATTGGTGCGGCCGCCCGGGCCATGAAAAACATGGGCCTGAGCCAGCTTTACCTGGTCGAACCGCTTTCTTTCCCCAATGCCGATGCCAGCGCCCGTGCCTCCGGTGCCGATGACCTGCTGGCACGGGCGACAGTCTGCCAAAGCCTGGAAGCCGCCGTGGCCGGCTGCAGTCTTGTATTCGGGGCCAGTGCCCGGCTGCGGAGCCTGCCCTGGCCGCTGGCCGAGCCACGCGAAGCGGCGGCGCAGATCATTGGCGCCAGCAAGCAGACCCCGGTGGCCGTGGTGTTCGGTCGCGAGCACTCGGGCCTGACCAATACGGAACTGCTGTGTTGCAATGCCCTCGTGCATATTCCCTGTAACGAGCACTTCAGTTCCCTGAACGTGGCGGCCGCTGTGCAGGTGCTCAGCTACGAAATCCACATGGCCGGTCGCGAGGGTGTGACCGAGGTGGAGAGTGACAGTCCGCCGGCGACCACGGCTGACGTTGAGCGGTTCTTTGAGCATCTCGAGCAGGCGCTGATCGAGATCGAGTTTCTCGACCCGCAACAACCACGCCAGCTCATGCGCCGTCTGCGCAGGCTATATAACAGGACTCGCCTGGAGGAGACCGAGGTGAATATCCTCCGTGGAATTCTGACCGCGACGCAAAAACGGGTGCGGGATCGTTTACAATAGCGCTATTAACCAACCACGAGAATCAGGAATCTTATGTTTGCACGTATCCGCGAAGACCTCATGTGTGTATTCGATCGCGACCCCGCGGCGCGGAGTGTGTTCGAGGTCCTGACAACCTATCCCGGTTACCATGCCTTGCTGGCCCATCGAATCAGTCATCGCCTGTGGTTGTGGAAGCTGCGCTGGCTGTCACGCTGGTTATCGACGCTCGCTCGCTGGCTCACAGGCGTGGAGATACATCCCGGGGCCTGTATTGGCCGGCGTTTTTTTATCGATCACGGTATGGGCGTGGTCATTGGTGAGACAGCAGAGATCGGTGATGACTGCACGCTTTATCATGGTGTGACCCTTGGCGGTACCAGTTGGAAGAAGGGCAAACGCCACCCGACCCTCGGCGATAACGTCGTCGTGGGCGCCGGGGCCAAGGTCCTCGGCCCGATAACGATCGGCACCAATGGCCGTATCGGCTCAAATGCCGTGGTGGTCAAAGATGTCCCGGCGAATGCCACGGTGGTCGGGATCCCGGGCCACATCGTCAAGGTGGTGAGCACAAAAGACCATGAAAAACGTAAGGCATTTGCCGAGAAGATCGGCTTCGATGCCTATGGCACCTCGCACGGTGACATGCCTGACCCGGTGGCTAATGCCGTCAACAGCATGCTGGATCATATTCATGCCATGGACTCCAAAATGGAAACCATGTGCCAGGCCCTGAAAAGTTTAGGTAGCGAAATCGCGGACTTATCGCTACCAGACCTGGGGCCCTGCAAGATCCAGACGGCGGATGAACCCGAACCCATAGATGATGGTGACATGTCTGAGGAAGAGCCGCACAGCGACCAGGAACCGCCCCGGAGCAAGAGCTGAAACCCGCTACAAAGTCCCTGCAGTTTATCGTAGAATATGCGCCCTTCCGTTCGGCCTGGAAAGAGAGGTATCGAGGGGTATTTAAAGTTGACTAAATTACTCAGGTATGTAAAATAAGTACAAGCTTATATTATGTTCCCAAGAGGGTATTTGCAATGAGACTCACGACAAAAGGCCGTTACGCTGTAACCGCAATGCTCGATCTCGCTCTTCATTATGACGATGGCCCGATTACCCTGGCCGACATCTCTCGTCGACAAGGTATTTCCCTGTCTTATCTTGAACAGCTGTTCTCCCGCCTGCGCAAGAAAGAACTGGTGATCAGTGCCCGTGGTCCGGGCGGTGGTTATCGTCTTAGCCGTGTGGCCAGTGATATCGCAGTGGCTGACGTGGTAACCGCAATTGATGAAAAGGTTGATGCAACCCGCTGTGGTGGGCTTGCCAACTGCCAGGATGACGAACCCTGTCTTACCCATGAATTGTGGACCGACCTGAGCGAGCGTATTTATGATTTCCTGAGTGGAATTACCCTGCATGACCTGGTTAACCGCCGGGAAGTACAGGAAGTCGCACAGCGCCAGCATGGTGTGAAAGTAAGTGAAATTAACGGCAAGACTGTCACCGTTTAATGCTATCTGAATTTTAATGCTATCTGAATTGCCCGGGTATACGGGTAATGACTACGGAGCAGATGTATATGAAGCTACCGATTTATTTTGACTACTCAGCAACAACACCGGTAGATCCGCGTGTTGCCGAGAAGATGATGGAATGTCTGACGCTGGAGGGTAACTTCGGTAACCCGGCCTCGCGTTCACATGCCTATGGCTGGGACGCGGAAGCCGCGATCGACCTCGCCCGCAAGCAAGTTGCCGATCTTGTTAACTGTGACCCGAAAGAAATTATCTGGACCTCCGGTGCTACCGAATCCGATAACCTCGCCATCAAGGGTGCTGCACACTTCTACAAGAAGAAGGGCAAGCACATCATTACCTGCAAGACAGAGCACAAGGCAGTGCTGGACAGTTGTCGCCAGCTGGAACGCGAAGGTTTTGAGGTTACCTATCTTGATCCGGAAACGAACGGTCTTATCGATCTGGGCAAGCTGGAAGCAGCCATGCGTGAAGACACCATCCTGGTTTCAATCATGCACGTGAATAACGAAATCGGTGTGATCCAGGATATCGAGGCGATCGGTGAACTGACCCGTCCGCGAGGCATCCTTTTTCATGTTGATGGTGCACAGAGTGCCGGCAAGGTCGAGATTGACTTGCAAAAGGCCAAGGTTGACCTGATGTCATTCTCTGCCCACAAGATCTATGGGCCGAAGGGTATGGGTGCCCTGTTTGTTCGACGTAAACCACGCATCCGTCTCGAGGCACAGATGCATGGTGGTGGTCATGAGCGCGGTCTGCGTTCCGGCACATTACCGACTCACCAGATCGTGGGTATGGGCGAGGCCTTCCGGATTGCCGGTGAAGAAATGGCTGAAGAAACTGCACGTCTTCTGAAGCTGCGCCAGCGACTACTGGATGGCATGGAAGGTATTGAGGAAGTCTATATCAATGGTGATATGGAGCATCGCATCGCCGGTAACATCAACATCAGTTACAACTATGTTGAAGGCGAATCATTGATCATGGCACTCAAGGACCTCGCTGTTTCATCCGGTTCGGCCTGTACTTCAGCGAGCCTGGAGCCATCTTATGTATTACGTGCCATTGGCCGCAATGATGAACTGGCACATAGCTCAATTCGCTTTACGATGGGCCGTTTTACAACGGAAGAAGAAATTGATTATGCGATTGGGCTGATACGAAAGAGTATCGATAAACTTCGGGATCTGTCGCCACTTTGGGATATGTACAAGGCAGGTATCGATCTGGAATCAGTACAGTGGGCTGCGCATTAATCCATGTGCATTATTTTTTAAAGATTTAAAGATAATCTTTATCTCTGGAGGTATAGAAAGATGGCATACAGTGACAAGGTAATGGATCATTACGAGAATCCACGTAACGTTGGTTCTTTCGAAAACAGTGATACCGAAGTCGGTACCGGTATGGTCGGTGCCCCGGCATGTGGCGATGTTATGCGCTTGCAGATAAAGGTTAATGCCAGTGGTATTATCGAAGATGCCCGTTTCAAGACCTATGGCTGTGGCTCAGCGATTGCATCCAGCTCCTTGCTGACCGAATGGGTCAAGGGCAAGACACTGGATGAGGCAGGTGAGATCAAGAATTCGCAAATCGCGGAAGAGCTCGCATTGCCACCTGTGAAGGTACATTGCTCGGTGCTTGCTGAAGACGCCATCAAGGCCGCGATCACTGACTACAAGAGCAAGAATGTTAAATAATCGATCGGAGTTTTTATCATGGCGGTTACGCTAACCGATAAGGCAGCTGAACGCATTCGCCATTTCCTTGAGTCTCGTGGCTCGGGAGTAGGTCTGCGTCTCGGTGTAAAGACAACCGGCTGCTCGGGCATGGCCTATGTGATCGAGTTTGTTGACGAGGCTAATTCTGAGGATACAAGCTTCGAGGCCCAGGGTATCAAGATATTTGTCGATCCGAAAAGCCTTCTCTACCTTGATGGCACAGAACTCGACTATGCCAGGGAAGGCCTGAATGAGGGCTTTCAGTTCAAGAACCCTAATGTCAAGGATACCTGTGGCTGCGGCGAGAGCTTTACCGTATAACGGCAGTGTTCGATTGGTGAGCACTGGAGTAGTTACATGCAGGTAGTTCCTGGTAAAAATTATTTTGAATTATTCGGCCTCCCGGTTTCCTTCGAGGTTGATATCTCCAGCCTGAGAGAGCGATATCGTGACCTGCAGCGCAGTGCACATCCGGATCGCTTTGCCAACGCCAGCGATCGGGAACGTCGACTGTCTATGCAGCAGGCGTCGCTGATCAACGAAGCGCACCGGGCATTAAAAGATCCCCTGCAGCGGGCGCGTTACCTGTTAAGCCTGCATGGTATCGACATCAATGATGAATCGAATACCGTCATGGATGGCATGTTCCTGATGGAGCAGATGGAACTGCGCGAAGAGCTTGATGCGATTCCCGGGAAGGACGAGCCGTTGGCGACACTGGCGGAATTCACGGCCAGTATCGAGTCACGTATTAGCGAGCGGGTACAGAAAATGACGGACCTGTTCGCCAACGTGAATGACGAAAACCTGCAACAGGCACATAGCCTGAGCCTGCAGTTACAATTTTTATATCGCTTGCGCGAAGAGGCAGAGTCTCGTGAAGAGAGCCTGCTCTAAGGACATTAATCAGTTATGGCATTACTGCAAATATCAGAACCGGGTAAAGCAACCGCGCCACACCAGCATCGTCTGGCCGCGGGGATCGATCTGGGGACGACCAACTCACTGGTCGCCAGCGTGCTCAGTGGCGAGGCGGTGACTCTGGCGGACGCCGACGGGGAACACCTGTTGCCTTCCGTGGTGCGTTACCTTGCCGATGTCAGCCCCATGGTTGGTGAAGCGGCAAGACAGTCCGCCAGCCAGGACCCGCAGAACACGATTATCTCCGTGAAACGTTTCATGGGACGTGGGTTCGTGGATGTACAGGCCGATAACAGCGGTTATCAGTTTCTGGAGACGGATTCCGTCCCGCGCCTGAAGACGATTGCCGGTGAGGTCAGTGCCATCGAGGTCTCGGCCGAGATCCTGAAAGCACTAAAGCAACGTGCAGAACAAAGCCTCGGCGGTGAGCTGAGTGGTGTCGTGATCACGGTGCCGGCATACTTTGATGACGCACAGCGCCAGGCGACCAAGGACGCGGCCCGTTTTGCCGGCCTGAATGTCATGCGCCTGTTAAATGAACCGACCGCTGCTGCGGTAGCCTATGGACTGGACCGTGGCTCGGAAGGCGTGCATGCCATTTATGACCTTGGCGGTGGCACCTTTGATATTTCTATCCTGCGCCTGAACAAGGGCGTATTTGAAGTCATGGCCACGGCTGGTGACTCGGCGCTTGGCGGTGATGACATGGACCGCACCATTGTCGAATGGATAGCGACGCAAGCGGATGTTGATACACAACAGCCGGCGGTCTTTCGCCAGCTTATGCACCAGGCGCGCGCAGCCAAAGAGGCATTGACGGACAGTGACGTCACAACGATTGATATTCAGGTGGCGGATAACCACTGGCAGGGTGAGCTTAGCCGTGCACAGCTCAATATGCTTGTTGATGGCCTGATCCGCAAGACCCTGAACCCGTGTCGGCGAGCCTTGCGCGATGCCGGTATTGAACTGGACGAGATTGAAGACGTTGTCATGGTAGGGGGCTCGACCCGTGTGCCCCGCGTGCGCGAACTGGTCGGCGAGTTTTTCAAGTGTGAACCGCTGGTTAACATTGATCCTGACAAGGTGGTGGCCGTTGGTGCCGCAATCCAGGCGGACATCCTCGCCGGTAACAAGCCTGATGACGAGATGTTATTGCTCGACGTGATCCCCTTGTCACTCGGCATCGAGACCATGGGCGGGCTGGTAGAGAAAATCATTCCGCGCAACACGACCATCCCGGTGGCCCGTGCGCAGGAATTCACGACCTTCAAGGATGGCCAGACCGCGATGGCCGTGCACGTCCTCCAGGGTGAGCGTGAACTGGTTGACGACTGCCGCTCGCTGGCCCGTTTCGAATTACGCGGTATCCCGCCGATGGTCGCGGGTGCCGGGCGGATCCTGGTGACCTTCCAGGTTGATGCTGACGGCCTGCTGGAAGTTACCGCCCGCGAGCAGAACAGTGGCGTCGAGAGCAGTGTGCAAGTGAAGCCGTCGTACGGGTTATCGGATAATGAGATCGAACGCATGTTGCGTGAAAACTTCGAGCATGCCAGCGATGATGTCGAGGCCCGCAAACTGCGCGAGCAGCAGGTCGAGGCGGACCGTGTGCTCGAGGCCATTACTGCCGCATTGAACGAGAATGGCGAGGCCCTGCTGAATGACGGCGAACGTGCTGTCATTGATGCCGCCATGGACGATCTGCGTCAGGCCCGTGCAAGTGGTGCGGCCCGGGACATCAAGGCGGCTATCACTGCTGCCGACAAGGCCACGGCCGAATTTGCCGCCAGGCGCATGGATTCGAGTATAAATCAGGCCCTGAGTGGCCACACCCTTGAAGAATTTGAGTAAGTAAACGCAACGGAAGAGACCATGCCACAGATTATTGTTTTACCCCATGAAGAGATTTGTCCGGAAGGCGCGGTCATTGAGGCCGAGTCAGGGGTGACTGTTATTGATGCCGTTCAGGCCGGCGGAGTCGAGATTGAGCATGCCTGTGAGAAATCCTGTGCGTGCACGACCTGCCATGTCATTGTGCGCGAAGGCGGCGAGTCCCTGAACGAGGCCGATGAGGCCGAGGATGATATGCTCGACAAGGCCTGGGGGCTGGAGCCGGACTCGCGCCTGAGTTGCCAGGCTATCGTCGCTGACAAGGACCTGGTCATCGAAATCCCGAAATATACCATCAATATGGTCTCGGAAAATCATTAAGCTATTGTAATAAATAGAGAATCAGGAGGCTGGTATGGGCTTGAAATGGACGGATACCCTCGATATCGCCATCGAGCTGGATGACAGGCACCCCGAGATAGACCCGAAGGTGATACGTTTCACTGACCTGCATAGCTGGATCTGTGAGCTGGAAGAATTTGATGATGATCCGGAGCGTTCCGGCGAGAAAATCCTCGAGGCCATCCAGATGGCCTGGATAGAGGAGCGGGAATAATGCGGATGGTCAAAAAATAAGCACCCCCCCCCCTCGCGGGCATTGTTACTGCCGCAGCCAGCGGCTAGAATAGCACTCCGTTTTTCCCCCTAAGCCCACGTATCTGCGTGGGTTTTTATGTTATTGTTAACACCTTAGATTGGAGTTTCCCAAGAATGGCGATTGAACGTACTCTCTCAATTATCAAGCCCGATGCGGTGGCCAAAAACGTGATCGGTGAGATTTATAGCCGCTTTGAAAAGGCCGGTCTGCGCATTGTGGCGGCGCGTATGCTGCATCTGAGCCGCGCACAGGCAGAAGGCTTCTATGCCGTGCATAAAGAACGCCCATTCTTCAACGACCTGGTCGATTTCATGATCTCCGGGCCGGTGATGGTGCAGTGCCTGGAAGGTGAAGATGCCATTAACAAGAATCGCGAACTGATGGGAGCCACCAATCCGGCTGATGCCGCGCCTGGAACCATCCGTGCCGATTTTGCGGAAACCGTAGATGAAAATGCCGTGCATGGTTCAGATGGAGTGGAAACCGCGGCACAGGAAATTGCCTTCTTTTTCCCGGAAGGTGTTTGCGAACGTACCCGCTAAAGGTACTCTGCTCAATGATTAACTGGAAACATGAGGCATGTCTGAACAGACAAGCAAAATAAATCTGCTCGATTTTAACCGGGCTGACATGGAGGCCTTCTTCGTCGAACATGGCGAGAAGGCCTTTCGTGCTTCTCAGGTCATGCAGTGGATTCACCAGCATGGCGTGACTGACTTCGAGCAGATGTCCAATATCAGCAAGGCCCTGCGCACACGGCTCGCCGGGATCGCCGAGATACGTGTGCCTGAAGTGCTTGTTGATCAGGCCTCGATTGATGGCACTCACAAGTGGTTATTACGCCTCGATTCCGGCAACAGTATTGAAACCGTTTTTATCCCCGAAGGCGCTCGCGGTACCCTGTGTGTTTCCTCACAGATCGGTTGTGCACTGGATTGCAGTTTTTGTTCAACCGGCAAGCAGGGGTTTAACCGCAACCTGACCACCGGTGAAATCATCAGCCAGGTACTGGTGGCGAACAAGGCCATGGGGATCGGCCGTGATGGTGAACGTATCGTCACCAACGTGGTGATGATGGGCATGGGTGAGCCGCTGCTGAACTTTGATAATGTCGTCCGCGCCATGGCTATTATGCAGGATGATTTTGCCTATGGTATCTCCAAGCGCCGTGTGACCCTGAGCACGGCCGGGGTGGTACCCGCCCTGGACAGGCTGCGCGAGGTCAGTGACGTCAGTCTGGCCCTGTCACTGCACGCACCGAATAACCCCTTGCGTGATGAACTGGTGCCGCTGAATAAAAAATACCCCATCAAGGAAGTGCTGGCAGCCTGCAAACGTTACCTGGATGGCAAGCAGCGTCGCCGCGTGACGGTGGAATATGTCATGCTTGATGGTATTAACGACAGTGACGAACATGCCCGGGAACTGGTCGGCCTGCTAAAGAATCTGCCGGCGAAGATAAACCTTATCCCGTTTAATCCGTTCCCGCAGTCAGGTTATAAACGTTCCCCGGCGAAACGGATCGCCAGGTTCAGTGATATCCTCATCCAGGGTGGGCTGGTAACGATCACGCGCAAGACACGCGGTGATGATATTGATGCAGCCTGTGGTCAACTGGCGGGCCAGGTAAAAGACAAAACCAGGCGCACCAAACCCGGTGTGCCGTTACGCAAAAGGGCAGGCGCGGCATGAAAATAATAAAATCCCTATTCATCTACATGGTTGTGGCAATGGGTGGGCTGGGTCTTGCCGGTTGTAGTACTACCGGCAGCGATGCCAGTGAGGAAGGCGAGCTGCGCGTGGCCCCGGAAGGTGACAAGCTGGCGGAAACCAATGTCAAACTCGGTGTCGGTTATATGCAAAAGGGGAGTTACGAATTTGCCCTGAGTAAATTTCGTCGGGCCATCGAGATTGATAATAGTTACCCGGATGCGCATTATGCTATTGCCCTGCTATATGACAAGCTGGGCCGGCCCGAGGCGGCAAAAACACATTTCGAGAAGGCGATTAGCCTGAACCCGAGTTACTCCGATGCCTATAATGCCTATGCCGCGTTCCTCTGCCGCAAGCAGGAGTATGAGGCTGCTGATGAAACGTTTCGCAAGGCCCTGTCCAACCCCCTTTATCGTTCGCCACAGTTGGTACAGATAAACGCGGGTATCTGTTCTGTTAATGCGAAACAGTATGATCGTGCAGAAGCATATTTTCGCAAGGTCCTGCAGGCGAATTCAAAACATCCTGTGGCCCTCTACCAAATGGCCAAACTCAATTACGAGAGCGGTCGTTACCTGCAGGCACGTGCCTATATGCAGCGCTTTTCCATAATCAGCCGGCCGACACCACAAAGCCTGTGGCTGGCTGTGCGTATCGAACGCGAAATGGGTGATCGGGGAGCCGCAGCCAGCTATGCCCTGACATTGCGCAAACAATTTCCGGATTCGGATGAGGCGCACCTGTTACGTGAGTCAAACAGACGATGAACGATCAAACTACACCCGCACAAGAGCCAACCGAGATAAGCCCTTCATTCGGCCAGCGCTTGTCTTCGGCCCGGCGTGCCCTGAACCTCTCACAGGAACAGGTAGCCGCCGAGCTGCGCCTGAAGGTGAGCCTGATCCAGGCACTCGAGGAAGAAGATTACAGCCGCTTGCCGACCCGCATGTACATAGCCGGTTACCTGCGCAATTATGCGCGTCTGCTCAATGTGCCGGTCGAACCATTACTCAAGGCTCTTGATCATGCGCAGCTGGAATCGCCGCCGCTGATCGGCAATACCGGTCAGCCTTACAAGACCTCACACAGCAGTTTCCTGGTGAAGCTGTTTGCCCTGGTGCTGACTGTTGTTGTTATCGCCGGCATCATCAGCTGGATACAGTCACAGGACTTTACCGCGTTCTCAGGCAAACCGGTAGTGCCTGCGCCGCAAGAGCCAAATGCCATGCTGCCGGCATTGCCCGGGGAACCTGTCGAGGAAGCCCCTGTCAGCGAGGTGCCGGAGGCGGCAGTCCGCCCCCGGCCCGTGCCGGAAGCAGACGTTGCAGAGCCAGGGCCACCGCCGGTAGACAATCCTGCCCGGGAAGAGGTCGTCGCCGCGCAGGCTGGCGAGGAAGAAGCCGGTGAGAATGGCATGCCGCAGACCACCCGACCGGAAGCCGGAGACGCCGGTGCCGAACTGGTGTTGGAGTTTACCGGCGACAGCTGGACAGAGGTCACCGACAGTCGCGGAGAAAGACTGGCCTATGACTTGTATCGTGAAGGACAGACCAAGCACATCACGGGCCGCGCGCCTTTCAATATTTTCCTGGGGAATGCCGCCGCTGTAACAGTTGAATATAACGGCCAGCCCTATGATTTCAGTGCCTATGTGCAAGACGAGCTGGCCCGTTTTCAACTGGGTGCAGCAGAAGATAACAAGAGTAATCGAGAATGAGCTTCCGACATGAAATCAAGCGCAGGGTCTCCCGGCAGATCCAGGTAGGGCGGGTCGCGGTTGGCGGGAATGCGCCGATCTCTGTGCAGAGTATGACCAATACCGAGACCTGTGACGTCGAGGCAACCCTGGCACAATTGCAGGCGCTGCAGCGTGCCGGTGCGGATATTGTGCGTATTTCGATTCCGAGCATGGAGGCTGCCGAGGCCTTCGCGCAGATCCGCAAACGTACCGATCTGCCATTGATCACCGATATCCATTTTGACTACAAGATTGCCCTGCGGGTTGCCGAGCTGGGCGCCGACTGCCTGCGCATCAACCCGGGTAATATCGGTCGCGAAGACCGCGTGCGCGCCGTTGTTGACAGCGCCCGCGCCAACGGTATCCCGATCAGAATCGGTGTGAATGCCGGTTCACTGGAAAAGGATCTACAAAAGAAATATGGCGAGCCGACACCGGCCGCGCTGGTGGAATCGGCCTTGCGGCATATTGATATTCTGAACCGGCTCGACTTTCAGGATTTCAAGATCAGCCTCAAGGCATCTGATGTGCATACCACGGTGGCTGCCTACCGTCAGCTGGCTGGTCAGATAGAACAGCCGCTGCATCTCGGGATTACCGAGGCCGGCGGCGCGCGTGCAGGTGCTGTGAAATCCGCGATTGGCCTGGGCATGTTGCTCAACGACGGCATCGGCGACACGATTCGTGTATCACTCGCGGCCGATCCAGTGCAAGAGATCAAGGTTGGTTTCGACATTCTCAAGAGCCTGCAGATCCGCAGCAAGGGTGTGAACCTGATCGCGTGTCCTTCCTGTTCGCGGCAGCAGTTTGATGTTATCAAGACGGTCAACGCACTCGAAGAAAGACTCGAAGACATTCTCGAGCCGATTGATGTCGCTGTGATTGGTTGCGTGGTAAACGGCCCGGGTGAAGCACGCGAGGCCGACATCGGCCTGACCGGTGGTTCACCGAACCTGTTGTATATCAATGGCAAGCCGGATCACAAGGTCGACGACGAACAACTGGTCGATGAGCTGGAACGTGTTGTGCGCGAATTTATCGCGAACCGCGTGGATGACAAGAATATATTAAAAGTTTCCGTTCCGGCCTGAGCCGGACGAATACAGTTTTAGGGGTAAGCACTTGGCTAAGAACATTCAGGCGATTCGCGGTATGCATGACATATTGCCGGAGCAATCGCCGCGCTGGCAGCAACTGGAACAGACTATCAAATCGATCCTTGCCGGTTACGGTTATAGTGAAATCCGCATGCCGATACTGGAAAAGACCGATCTGTTTTGCCGCTCTATCGGTGAGGTGACCGACATTGTCGAAAAAGAGATGTACACCTTCGAGGATCGTAACGGCGACAGCCTGACCCTGCGTCCGGAAGGTACCGCCAGTTGTGTGCGTGCCTGCCTGGAGAATGGTTTGTTGCACAACCAGACGCAAAAACTCTGGTATTCAGGGCCGATGTTCCGTCATGAACGACCGCAGAAGGGCCGTTATCGCCAGTTCCATCAGTTTGGCGTCGAGACCTTTGGTCTGGCCGGGCCGGACATTGATGCCGAGCTTATCTTTATGACGGCGCGCCTCTGGCAAGAACTTGGCCTTGACGGCATTCGCCTCGAGATCAATTCGCTGGGCAGCAGTGAGGCCCGCGCCGCCTACCGTGAGCAACTGGTTGAATACCTGTCCGCCCACGGCGATCTGCTGGATGAAGACAGTCAGCGTCGGCTGCATACCAACCCCTTGCGTATTCTCGATAGCAAGAACCCGGACATGCAGGCCATGATCGAAAAGGCCCCGCGCCTGCTGGAGCACCTCGATGAAGAGTCCCGGCAGCACTTTGAACGACTTAAGGCACTGCTTGATGCGGCAGGTATTGAATACACCATCAATACCCGCCTGGTGCGCGGCCTGGATTATTACTGCAAGACGGTTTTCGAATGGGTCACCGATCGCCTGGGCGCGCAGGGTACAGTGTGTGCCGGTGGCCGTTTCGACGGCCTGGTCGAACAACTCGGTGGCCGTGCTACACCGGCCTCGGGTTTTGCCATGGGTATCGAACGCCTGGTAAGCCTGCTCGAGGAAAGTGGCGCGGCAATACCGGCGCAACGCCCGCATGCCTACCTGGTCATGTCCGGGGAAGAGGCTGAATTACGCGGCATGCAACTTGCCGAACAGTGTCGAAACCAGGTCCCGGGCCTGCAACTTGTGGTAAATTGTGGCGCGGGCAGTATCAAGAGCCAGTTCAAGCGCGCGGATAAAAGCGGCGCCGCCTGGGCCCTGATCCTGGGTGAGGATGAACTGGCTGCGAATATGATTGCGGTCAAGGACTTGCGGGGCACCAGTGAACAACAGGTGTTTGCCCAGGCAGGCCTGGCGGATTGGTTACAGGCGATTGTTGAGAAAACAGCCTGAGTATTTTGGAGAGGATTACGTGGCAGAACATCTAACAGAAGAGCAACAGGTCGAGGCGATCAAGACCTGGTGGAAGGAAAACGGTATTGCCGTCGTGGCCGGTCTGATCATCGGTTTCGGGGCCCTGTTTGGCTGGCGCTACTACCTTGATTACCGGGAGACGCAATCCATTGAGGCCTCCGGTATTTATGAGAGCATGCAACAGAAATTCAAGCTCGGTCAGGCTGACGATGCCAGCTTGCTGGCCAGCCAGATCATCAGTGACTATCCGCGAACTCCTTATGCCACGATGGCCGCGCTGGCGGCGGCAAAACAGGCCGCCGTTAAAATGAATATGCAACAGGCGCGCAAGCAGTTGCAATGGGTGCTGGATAATGGCCGTCAGCCACAATTGTTACACACCGCACGTTTGCAACTGGCGGCGATTATGCTGAACGCCGCCGAATATGATGCTGCGCTGGGCCTCATCGCTGCAGCCGGTCCGGGTGGCTATGCCGGGCTCTATGAGGAAATCAAAGGTGACGTCCTGCTGGCCAGGGGCGAGCGCAATGCTGCACACGAGGCCTATGACAGGGCCTTGCAGGCTGAGGGTCTGGGCGCACAGCAACGCCAGGTTGTGCAGATGAAGTTCGATGACACCAGGCCGAGCATGTCAATCGCAGATGCCGGGGTGGAAAAATGATGTATCGCCTGTTTATTGTTTCCCTGATTATTGCCTTGAGTGGTTGTAGTTCTGTGCGTGAGTCGATGACGGAATCCGTTACCGGCTGGTTCGGCGACAAGGACAATGTTGAGCCGCCAGCCAAGCTGGTGGACTTTAAAGAGACGGTCCCGGTTTCCCGGCGCTGGTCAGCGAGCGTGGGCAGCGATAGCAAGAAACTCTATGTACGTCTGCAGCCCCGCGTCGACGGTGATCGCATTTATGCAGCCGGCGCCAAGGGGCGGGTCAGTGCCTTTGATGTGAATACCGGCGACTTGCTGTGGCAAGTCGATACCGGTCTGCCACTACGCGGGGGCCCGGGTAGCGGCGACGGGCTTGTCTTGCTGGGTACGGCCGATGCCGAGGTAATTGCCCTCAACCGTGATACTGGCGAGGAGCGCTGGCGCGTCAAGGTCTCAAGTGAGGTGCTGGCGGCACCTTCCGCAGCAGAAGGGATTGCCGTGGCGCGCAGTATTGATGGTCGTATCTACGGATTTTCATCCGATACTGGCAAGCGTGTCTGGATTTATGACAGCCGCGTGCCGGTACTGACCCTGCGTGGCACCAGTGCCCCGGTCATTACCAATGGTGGCGTCATCGCCGGCCTGGCCAATGGCAAACTGGTAGCGCTGTTGCTCAAGAACGGTTCGGTCATGTGGGAAAGCCGTATTGCCATCCCCAGCGGCCGCTCCGAGATCGAGCGTATTGTTGACATCGATGCCGACCCGATTGTTGCCAATGGCGTGGTGCACGTGGCCACCTACCAGGGAAATGTTGCAACAGTGGCACTGGAAAATGGTCGCGGCCTGTGGAATCGCAAAATGTCTTCACATGCCGGTATCGGCGCGGACAATAATGTACTTTACGTCACCGATGAGAACAGTGAAGTATGGGCACTCGATCGCCGGAACGGCTCCTCGTACTGGAAACTCGATAAGCTACGTGCGCGCAAGCTTTCTGCACCGACAGCCTTTGGTGAATATATCGTGGTCGGTGACCTGGAAGGCTATGTGCATTTTCTTGATCGCAAGAGTGGTGCCTTTGCCGCACGCCTTCGGGTCGGTAACAGCCCGATTGTTGCCGCACCAATCGTGGCCGGTGATACCCTGTTCATCAGCAGTAGTGGCGGTGAACTGACCGCACTACGTATTGGTGGTTAACTACCACATATCAGCAAGAAACTGTGGCATTAACTTAAAATCATGAAACCCGTTATCGCACTGGTCGGCCGCCCCAACGTGGGCAAGTCGACGCTGTTTAATCGCCTGACCCGGACGCGAGACGCCATCGTGGTGGATCAACCCGGCATGACGCGTGATCGTCAGTATGGCACGGCGCGTTTTGGCGAACGGGATATGATCGTCATCGACACGGGCGGCCTCAGTGGCGAAGACGGCATTGATGAGCTCATGGAAGGCCAGACCTTGCAAGCCATTAAAGAGGCCGACCTGGTTCTGTTTATGGTTGATGCCCGTGACGGTCTCACCGGCGGCGACGAAATCATCGCCACTCGCCTGCGCCAGCTCGGTAAAAATATCCTCTTAATCATGAACAAGAGCGACGGTGTCAATACTGATTACCTCGCCGCGGATTTTTATGCCCTCGGTCTCGGCGAACCGATCCCGATCTCTGCCGTGCATGGCCGGGGGCCCGGTGGTCTCGAGGACGTTGTGCTCGAGGCCTTGCCGGAAATGCTCGAGGGCGAGGACGAGGAAACCGAGGAAGGCATTCGTATCGCGGTCATCGGTCGCCCGAATGCCGGCAAGTCGACACTGATCAACCGGATTCTCGGTGAAGAGCGGGTGCTGGTCTATGACATGCCCGGTACCACGCGCGACAGTATCAGTATCCCGTTTGAACGACGTGGCACGCACTATACCCTCATCGATACCGCCGGTGTGCGCCGACGTGGCAAGGTACATGAGACTGCGGAGAAGTTCAGCGTCATCAAGACCCTGCAGGCGATCGGTGAGGCAAACGTGGTGATCGTGGTGTTTGATGCCCACCGTGGCATCACTGATCAGGACGTGACCTTGCTGGGCTTTGCCCTTGAGCAGGGCAGGGCGCTGGTTATCGCCATCAATAAATGGGATGGTCTGCAAAAGGATGAACGCCAGCGCATCAAGGTTGAACTGGACCGCCGCCTGAACTTTATCGACTATGCTGACGAGTATTTTATCTCGGCCCTGCATGGCACCGGTGTGGGGGACCTGTTTGCGGCTGTGGACAAGGCCTATGCCTCGGCGATGATCAAGGTCAGTGCCTCGCGCCTGACGCAGATACTTGAAGATGCGGTTAGTGCGCATGCCCCGCCGTTGGTACGCGGTCGCCGTATCAAACTGCGTTATGCTCACCAGGGCGGGCAGAATCCGCCGATCATTGTTATCCACGGCAACCAGACCAACAATGTGCCGGAAAGTTACCAGCGTTATCTTACCAATACCTATCGCAAGGTGCTTGACCTGCATGGCACGCCGGTGCGGATAGAATTCAAGACCGGCGAAAATCCATTTGAAGGCCGTCGTAACAAACTCACGCCGCGTCAGCAGTACAAGAAAAAGCGCCTGATGAAGCACGTACGTAAGAGCTGAAAGGCCGTTACTGACAACCGTCCGGCAGATCGGTTGTCATCTTCGGGCGAATAGATCACGGGTAGTCATTACGCGAAAAGACAAGGGGGTATGGAAACGTTGCCAGATACATTTATTGCCGAAACCTTTATAGTCATCGGCGGTCTGTTGTTGCTGGGCCTGCTTACTGATGTCCTCGGGCGCTATACCTTTCTGCCTCGCGTCACCTTATTGCTTCTATTTGGTTTTCTGATCGGCCCAGCTATGCTGGATGTCCTGCCGGCACCACGTGTCAGCTGGGAACCCTTTATCTCAAGTCTTGCCCTGATGATGATCGGTTTTTTGCTAGGTGAAAAACTGTGCCTGTCGAGTTTGCGGAAAAGCGGTAAACGCATTATCAATATCTCTCTGAGCGCCGTTATCATCACCGCCTTCATCGTCTTTGCGGGGCTGACCTTGCTGGGGTTTTCTATCGCGGTTGCCTTGTTGCTGGCCGCCATCGCCACCGCCACTGACCCGGCCGCCACCCTCGATGTAGTAACGGAAAGCGGTCAGCACAATGCCTTCACGGAAACGATACTCGGTGTCGTCGCCATTGATGACGTCTGGGGACTACTGGCCTTCGGGGTCTTGTTTGCCATTGCCGAGACCATTCATGTCGGTACCGGGGCAAATGCAATTTTAATCCACATGCTCCGCGACCTCGGCGGGGCGATTCTGCTCGGCGTGTTGCTGGGGCTGCCGCTGTCCTGGCTGAGTGGTCGCCTGCGCGGTGGCGAACTGAACCTGGTCGAGGCACTGGGAATGGTCTTGCTGTGTGGTGGCCTGGCCATGTGGTTCGAGGTCTCTTACCTGCTCAGTGCCGTCACACTGGGGGCGGTGGTGGCCAATGTGTCGCGTCATCGTGAGCGTTCTTTCCGGGCCATCAGCCATATTGAACATCCATTTCTGATCCTGTTTTTTGTCCTCGCCGGGGCCTCGCTGGAACCGGCAGTGATCAATGGTTTCGGTTTGTTGGCGGTGGGCTATATCGGTTTCCGTATTGTGGGCAGGGTCCTTGGCGGCTGGCTTGGCTGTCCCCGGCATCTTTGTCCGGCCAGTATGAGTCGCTGGATAGGCTGGACGCTTATGCCACAGGCTGGTGTTGCCCTGGGCATGGCGCTGGTCGTGCAACAACGTATGCCGGAACTGGGTGAATTGATCATGCCGGTTGTGATCGGTTCGACCGTATTATTCGAAATATTTGGTCCGATAATGACAAGGTATGCGATACGCCAGACCGCGAACCACTAGCATAAGCCTGGAGCAGGTAAAAATACCTGCTGCCGTCTTGAGCACCTGGCAAGGGAGAAAACTATGCAAAGATTATGGATTCTGATGTTACCGTTATCGATATTGATGAGCAGTTGTTCGGCAGACAAGCCTGCACCGGCCCGTGAAAAGGCCGGTTTGGCAGGCATGGTAGAGAGCCAGACCCGGGCTATGCAAAAGGCCAAAAACCTTGACGGGATATTGCTGGAGGCCGATAAACAACGGCGCGAGACAAACAGCCAGTAACCGGGTCATAGGGGTGTTGCAGTCTGCCATAGAGCTAGTAAGCTGTAGCAATATAAAGGACATTCAGACCCCATGCCGGCACCGATATTATTTTCCATCATTGAATCCCCCACGCACCCGCCCCTGTCTGAATATTACCGGCAGCTTGGCATCGAAGAAGTGCGCCTGACATCAACACGCAAGGCTATTCATGCCCTGAAGACACAGACGCCTGATTTCGTGGTGGCTGAATTCTTTTATGGTTATGGCAATAATTATGCGGGGGTGAACATTTGCAACCTCGACGTATTTTTATATAGTTTGCAAAAGTATGCACCGGCAGCGAAGGTCATCGTATTCGTCGATAAAGAAGAAAAAAAGGGCTCTTCGGAAAAATTAGTGGGTAAAAATATAGCGAATTTGGAGCAATAGAGATAGTTTTCTGGAAATTGGAGGG
>NZ_JAVVES010000022.1:0-39660 GCF_032250955.1 Sulfuriflexus sp.
TTCACCTTGGCGGACTGGATCTTTATCCTGATGGTGTTATACGGTAAATCTTACCCACCACATCTGGGGAAGAGCCAATCTTAATATCGAATACTTTGCGCCACTTCGCGACCTTTGCGGTAAATGACTTTCTATAAATCATCAATTTTTTCAATTGAGTTCCATACCGAGTTCCTTGATCTTGCGCGTCAGGGTGTTTCGCCCCCAGCCCAGCAGCTTGGCGGCATCCTGCCGGCGGCCGCCGGTATGGCGTAGTGCCGTCCGGATCATAATCCTTTCAAAGTCCGGCACGGCTGTCTCCAGAATGGCGCTCTCACCGGTCACCAGGCGTTGATCCGCCCAGCGCTCCAGTGACTTTTGCCAATTCTCATCCGTGCCGATCTCCTGCTCTGACTGATTGAGCTCGGGTGGCAAATCATCCAGCAGGATTTCCTGGCCGGCGGCCATCACCGTCAGCCAGCGACAAAGGTTTTCCAGTTGTCGAACATTCCCTGGCCAGTCAATCTGGCACAGGTATTTCTCGGCATCAGGCGAGAGGCGCTTTACCTCAACCTTCAGTTCCTTGGCGGCCCGGCCGAGGAAGTGCCGCATCAAGGCCGGAATATCCTCACGTCTTTCACGCAAGGCCGGGACATGGATTCGAATTACATTCAGGCGATGGAATAAATCCTCGCGAAAACGGCCTTCCTTGACCAGTTTTTCCAGGTCCTGATGGGTGGCGGCAATGATCCGCACATCGACCTTAATGGCCGTGTGGCCACCAACCCGGTAAAACTCGCCCTCTGCCAGCACCCGCAACAAGCGCGTTTGCAGCTCTGCAGGCATGTCGCCGATCTCATCCAGAAACAGCGTGCCGCCGTCAGCCTGCTCGAAACGCCCGTGATGCCGGGTCTGGGCGCCGGTAAACGCGCCCTTTTCGTGGCCGAACAATTCAGACTCCAGCAGGTCTCTCGGTATCGCCGCGGTGTTGATCGCGATAAACGGTTTGTCGGCACGCGGACTATGCCGATGCAGGGCATGCGCCACGAGCTCCTTGCCCGTGCCTGATTCACCATTAATCAACACGGTAATATTAGATCGGGCGAGGCGGCCTATGGCGCGAAACACCTCCTGCATGGCAGGTGCTTCACCAATAATCTCGGTTTTTGTGATCTCGTCTTCCATGACCACTTTCTGCTGGCTACGCTGAAGGTCTACGGCGCGCCTGACCATATCCACCGCCTCATCGATATCAAATGGTTTCGGCAGGTACTCAAAGGCACCGCCCTGATAGGCCGAGACAGCACTATCCAGATCCGAATGCGCCGTCATGATGATGACTGGCAAATCGGGATAGGTGGTATTTATCTCATTCAGTAGTTCAAGACCGTTAATGCCCGGCATGCGTATATCGGTAACAATTGCATCGGGCTTTGCCTCTGCCAGTCGTGCCATGATCCGGTTCGCATTCTCATAACTAACAACATCCATATCAGCCTTTGCCAGCGCCTTTTCCAGCACCCAGCGAATTGAGCGATCATCATCGATGATCCATATCTTTTCCTTAGCCATCGTCTTTCATCTCCGTTTCCAGCGGCAGCAGTATCGTAAACTTCGTACCCTTTTCACTGCTGCTACACTCAATCAAGCCATCATGGCGACTTATTAGTGACTGTGCGATTGACAGTCCCACCCCGGTACCTTCCGCCCGGCTGGTAACCATCGGGAAAAAAATCTTCTGTTGCATGTCTTCGGGAATTCCCGGGCCATTGTCCTTGATATCAATTCGTAACACGTGACGATGCCTGACGTTGCCGATTGTAAATTGCCTTTCAATGCGGCTTTTCAATTCTATGGTGCCATTTCCTTCCAGCGCCTGGATGGCATTCTGAACTATGTTTAATACTGCCTGCAGTAATTGATCACGGTCAGCCACAAACTCCGGAATACTGGGGTCGTAATTACGCCTTATCTGTACGCCGTCCGGTACTTCGGCCAGCACCAGGCTGCGCACACGTTCCAGAACCTCGTGGATATTGATGAGTGTTTTCTTCGGCAACCGATTTGGGCCGAGCATTTCATCTACCAGCTTTTGCAGACGATCGGCTTCACTGATAATAATTTGCGTATATTCCTTCAATGACTCATCGGCCAGTTCACATTCGAGCAGTTGTGCCGCCCCGCGCAGACCGCCCAGGGGGTTTTTTACCTCGTGCGCAAAACCGCGCACGAGGGCCCGTGTAGCGATATTCTGTGCCTGGAGTCTTTCCTCGCGTGAAATGCGCAGGTGATGGTCTACTTGCATGATTTCGACCAATGCCAGTTCAGCCCCGGCTGCGCTTCTGATTGAAGTAACAGTACAATCCACCGTAATCTTTTTTTCACTATTCAGCATCAAGGCCAGTTCACGCTCAGTCATGCCTTGTCCGGTGCGGATGGCCTTGCGCAGGTGTTCATGAAAGGTCGGTTCGGCGGGCAGCAGGTCCTGGGCTGTGCTTCCCACTACCTGTCTCGCACTGACCGCAAACAGCATCTCCGCTGCGGGGTTCAGGTATGTCAGACGCAGGTCGGCATCAAACACCAGGATTGCCGTGCTCATGTGTTCAAAAATAAGGCTGCCCAGTTCGGGCAGGTGCTTTTGCCTGATCTTCATGCCTAACTCTTGTGCAATTCCTGAACCATTTCTTGGCTGAATGGGTATTTTTTTTCTTCTTTTCCCGCCTGAAATAAGCGCGCAAAAACAACAAGATAAACACTCATTGCTGAACGTATCTTATTTACCGCTAATTTCGGCCTGGTGGTGCCTGTTTACTGCACCTGAACGCAGCCACCTATGCACTATTATAGTGCATAGGTGCCCGTTAGGGGGCACTCATTGGGGATTTATGCAGGATGCTGTGCTGCTTCATGTGAAAGGTGACCGGTTCTGAGGAAATCAGGGTCTTGTCCTCGTCATCGACGACGTGGATTTGTACGCTATGCGTACCCCGGTCAATGTCGCTAAGCTGGATCTGGTTGCTGGTGCCCTTGGTCTTCATTCGGGTGCCATTAATCGCCACAGCAAACCTGTGGCCAAGTGCGGATTTGAGAGCAGGCTTCAGCTTATAGCTTATCTTGACCGCCCCGGTATTGTCCCTGATGACACTGTCATTCTCCGGCGCGGTGATCTCGAGACTGTCATAGCCATTATTCTTTTTGTTGTCTTTTTTATCCGCTGGTAATGAGAGGGTCGGTATCGGCCCGGGCGTATAGGTCTGTGCCGGCGGCAGCTTTAATCGTTCACCTTGCTCACAGGGTGCATCGGTATAGGTAATATTGCCATCCGCGGCTTCACATTTATACACTTCCGCCATCGCTGGCACGCTACATATGAATAACGCCGTCATGACTACAAGCTTGCGCATAATGGTTCCCTCCTGAGCTCTGAGCATAGCCAAGTATGCCCCTGGACTCAATTATTCTTCTTATAATATTGCCGCATTGCTTGTGCCAAAAAAACGCCTCCCAATAGGGAGGCGTTTTCAGTTTGCCTGGCAACCAGGCTTACAGGCTGTAGTACATATCGAACTCTACCGGGTGCGTCGTCATCCGCAAACGTGTCACTTCATCCATCTTCAGGGCAATGTAACCATCGATCACATCATCGGTAAATACTCCGCCTGCCTTGAGGAAGGCACGGTCTTCATCGAGGGCCTCAAGGGCCTGATCAAAAGAGTGACAAACCTGCGGGATCAAGGCTTCTTCCTCCGCCGGTAAATCATAGAGGTCCTTGTCCATGGCATCACCCGGGTGGATCTTGTTCTGGATACCGTCAAGGCCGGCCATCAACATGGCCGAGAAGGCCAGGTAAGGGTTGGCGGTTGAATCGGGGAATCGAACTTCGATACGGCGACCTTTCGGGTTAGTCACAAACGGGATGCGTATAGAAGCAGAGCGGTTACGGGCTGAATAGGCCAGCATAACCGGAGCCTCGAAGCCTGGCACCAGGCGCTTGTATGAATTGGTCGAGGCATTGGTAAAGGCGTTCAGGGCCTTGGCATGCTTGATGATGCCGCCGATGTAATACAGGGCGATATCCGACAGGCCGCCGTACTTGTTACCGGTAAACAGGTTCTTGCCGGCCTTGGCGATAGACATGTGCACATGCATCCCGCTGCCGTTATCACCAACCAGGGGCTTCGGCATGAAGGTCGCTGTCTTGCCATAAGCATGCGCAACATTCTGGATGACGTACTTGAGGACCTGGACTTCATCAGCCTTGGCAACCAGCGAGTTGAAGCCGACACCGATTTCACACTGCCCGGCGGTCGCTACTTCGTGGTGATGGACCTCAACGGTCTGCCCCACATCTTCCAGGGCCAGACACATGGCAGAACGCATGTCCTGCAGTGAATCCACTGGAGGAACAGGAAAATACCCGCCCTTCATTGTTGGCCGATGACCGATGTTACCGTCTTCGTAAACTCGCTCGGAGTTCCACTCGGCTTCTTCAGAATCAATCTTGCAGAAGGAACCGCTCATGTCGGCGCCCCAGCGGACATCATCAAAAATAAAGAATTCGTTTTCCGGACCGAAGTAGGCAACATCCCCTACCTTGGTTGAGGCCAGGTATGCCTCGGCGCGCTTGGCGATGGAACGCGGGTCACGCTCGTAACCCTGCATGGTATCCGGCTCGAGGATATCGCAGCGGATGATCATGGTTGGCTCATCCATGAACGGGTCCATGTAGGCGGTAGTCGTATCCGGCATCAGGATCATGTCTGATTCGTTAATGCCCTTCCAGCCGGCAATCGATGAGCCGTCAAACATCTTGCCTTCTTTAAAGAAGCCCGCATCGACTTGTGAGGCAGGCAAACTGACGTGCTGCTCCTTGCCGCGTGTGTCGGTAAAACGCATATCGACAAATGCGACATCGTTGTCTTTCATCATCTTGTTAACTTTTGCTACGGACATTTTGTTTCCTCCGAAATCAGCCGATTGTCCTGAATTTTCTGTTAGTCGCCCTGGCGACGCCACAAACTTGGTATCACTTTAGTGCATGAACCATGCCACTTACTAATATATTGAATCTGTTATAAATATTGAGAGTAGACTTCGTTAAATAAATACTGTTTGCTCCATTGTGGTGCGCATACATTAACGGCGCACTAATATGGTGCATTTTAGCCTGTGAAACATATGGCTACTTCCGCGATTTCATCATCATCGCGAGTGGCGCGCTGCAGGCGCTCGCCTAATTCCGTAGCCTGCCTGCTATCGCTGACCACGGCCAGCGGCAGCTTTGCCTCGACGTGAATCTTGCCGTTCAGGTAATGCAGGTTATAACTATTAATTTCTTTTGCTTCCGGGATACCGGCCCAGTATTGCTGCAAGCGGGCTATTATCTGCCTCCTGTCAGGCAGATCGCAACAGTCCATCGCAAATTCATCGTCTTCCGGGTCGATATGCACCATCACATCGCTGACTTCCTCAATATCATCAATTAGCTGGCGACGGACCATTTCGCTGATCTGGTGGCCTTCCGACACGCTGAGTTTCGGCTGCACCTGGATGTGCACATCAACGAAGGCATCGGGCCCCATTCGCCGGGAGCGCAGCATATGCAAAGCCACAACGCCGTCAACATTCTTGATGGTTTCGCGAATCTTCACAATGCGTTCTTCATCCAGACCCGTATCTATCAATTCCCGGATACTGTGCCAGGCAAGTTCCTGGCCGATCCGGGCGATCATCAAGGCCACACCGATGGCCGCAATGGCGTCCAGATAATCCAGACCCGACATCGCCCCGAGCACACCAACAAACACAATCACCGAGGAGATTGCATCGCTACGACTGTGCCAGGCATTCGCGCGCAACATGCGGGAGCGCAGTTTGTGGGCCACATGCATGGTGTAATGGTAGATGACCTCTTTTGCCACGACCGAGATTGCCGCCACGACCAGTGCCAGCCAGCCCGGATGTAACAGGGTCTCCGGTGCAAACAGGCGTTCTACGGCATCCCAGGCAATACCGACGGAAACGAGTATCAGTGCCGCGCCCAGTGCTACGGTCATGGCGGTTTCAATCCGCCCATGCCCGTAAGGGTGATCTTCATCGGCATCACGACTGGCATGCTTGGCAGCGAACAAAACCATAAAGTCAGTCGCCAGGTCGGACAGTGAATGCACGCCATCGGCGATCAATGCCTGTGAATGCGCAATACCCCCCACAACCATCTTCGCGATGCCCAGGAGCAAATCCACCGCGCTGCCGATGAGCGTGACCTTGCGCACTTCTTTATAGCGCAGGTCCTGCGGGCTCATGCCTTTGCTATGGGTGTGGGCCATTATGTCGGTTCTCCAACACGCACCGTTATGCTGACTTCATGTTTTGTTTCTTTTGTTTCGATTACTTCATGGCCATTGATACGGCACCAGGCCGGGATATCATTCAGCGCCCCCGGGTCGGTGCAAAGTACTTCCAGCGTGTCACCGGGGTTCAGTTCGGCAACACGATCCTGTGTGCGGATCACCGGCATCGGGCACATCAGGCGATGAGCATCGAGTCTGTAATGGGTCATTTTAGCCTGTTATTACCTTATATATACCATGCCGGCGGGATATCGCCCGGTGGCATGGGCGTTACCTCAAGTATCTTTGCCACGCCTTCCTTGCCGGTGTATTCAAGCGTCACCGTCCCGGCCTCGCGACCCTGCCCGTAACGCGCAGCGATACGCGCGGCG
This sequence comes from Sulfuriflexus sp., assembly GCF_032250955.1. Classification (NCBI taxonomy): domain Bacteria; kingdom Pseudomonadati; phylum Pseudomonadota; class Gammaproteobacteria; order Chromatiales; family Granulosicoccaceae; genus Sulfuriflexus; species Sulfuriflexus sp. Next base: position 6,704 of record NZ_JAVVES010000022.1, read on the forward strand.
AGTTCGATATCCTCATCCGTTAACTCACCGTCGAGCAATACCAGCGGCCCGGCATGGCTGGTGGTTTTCAGATTTGCGTAGGTTTTGCGATAACCGGAGAGAAAATTATTTTCACCTTCTTCACGACCGACGATCAACTTGAACTGTGGACGCGGACGAATATGCCGTCCCACCTTGAGCATCATAATGTCATCAAGTTCGTAATCGCGCTCGCCGCGCGACTCCCACAAATCGGCAAACTTTTTCGAGTACTGCGCATCGGTCAGAAAGCAACAACCGCCCGCCGGCTGCGCATATTCGCTAAAGCCGTATTTTTCGGCCAGCGCCATTTGCGGCTTTCGGGTACGCCCGCTGAAATCAAGTAGCTGCTCGCGGTCTATCCAGCCTTCGGTTTCCGCTTTGGTCGGCGGCAAGAGTTTTGCACATAGCGGGCGCAGCAACAGATCGCCGGCACCGGATTCCCTGGCGATGACGGGCATGGTCTCCTTGCGTTGCGACATCGGCCGCTGGCCGATGACTTCACCGGTAATAATAAAGTCGAAACCATTCTGTTCGATCCACTCGTGCGCCTTGCGAACCATGAAGCCCTTGCAGTCCAGACAGGGATTCATGTTTGCGCCGTAACCGTGCTTCGGGTTAATGACAACATCTTTGTATTCTTCGATCACATCAACGATGTGCAGCTTCATGCCCAGTTGTTCGGCTACCCAGAGGGCATTGTTGCGCTTCGGTTTGGCGCGGTCTTTTTTACGAATGGCATGCGTATGCCCCTCGACACAAAAACCCGTGTAGAAGTTAATACCCTCGACGTGGATGCCCTGTTCCATGACTACCCTGGCGGCAAGCAGGGAATCCAGGCCTCCGGAAATGAGGGCGACGGCTTTACGTTTTGTTGAAGTCATACTGGCTAGATACGGTAGAAAGGGCAGTTATTATAGCAGAGGCAACACGACTGTGAGTAATAGCCTCTATATATAAAAGGTGCCCATCGCATACAACTCTGCGCCCACGCGCGGTATACTGACGCGCTTATCAAGGAATATCAGGCAAAAAATTACAACGCCATGACTACCAACACAGATTTTTCGACCTTTCACGCCCTCATCGCGGGACTACAGGCCTTCTGGGCCGATCACGGCTGTGCCGTGCTGCAGCCCTATGATATGGAGGTCGGTGCCGGCACCTTCCACCCGGCGACATTCTTGCGCGCCATCGGCCCGGAGCCCTGGCGGGCGGCCTATGTGCAGCCCTCGCGTCGCCCCACTGATGGCCGTTACGGTGAAAACCCGAACCGTCTGCAGCATTATTACCAGTTCCAGGTCGCGCTGAAGCCCTCGCCCGACAACATCCAGGAGCTGTACCTCGACTCCCTGCGCCTGCTTGGTTTCGACCCGCTGGTGCACGATATCCGCTTTGTCGAGGACAACTGGGAGTCGCCGACCCTCGGCGCCTGGGGCCTGGGCTGGGAAGTCTGGCTGAACGGCATGGAAGTGACCCAGTTTACCTATTTCCAGCAGGTCGGCGGCCTTGAGTGCCGGCCCGTTACCGGCGAAATCACCTACGGCCTCGAGCGCCTGGCCATGTATATTCAGGGTGTGGACAGCGTTTTTGACCTCGTCTGGTCAAAGAGTGAACACGGCATCATCACTTACGGTGATGTCTTCCTCCAGAACGAGATCGAGATGTCGACATACAACTTCGAGCACGCCGACGTCGAGTCCCTGTTTGGCTGGTTTGATACCTGCGAGCGCGAAAGTCAGCATCTGATCGAGGCCGGCCTGCCGCTGCCCGCCTACGAGCAGGTCCTGAAGGCATCGCATACGTTCAACCTGCTTGATGCCCGTCACGCGATCTCGGTCACCGAGCGCCAGGCCTATATCCTGCGCGTGCGCAGCCTCTCGCGCGCCGTCGCCGAGGCCTATCATAGCGCCCGCGAAGCCCTTGGCTTCCCGATGTGCAAGGGGGTGAAGGCATGAAAACGCATGACCTGTTGATTGAAATCGGTACCGAGGAACTGCCGCCGAAGGCCCTGCAAAAACTCTCTGCGGCCTTTCTGGCCGGCGTCAGGGCCGGACTCGAAGAGGCCGGCCTGGGCTTCACCGCCGCCAGGGAATACGCCGCACCACGTCGCCTGGCTCTGCTGGTCGAGGAGCTGGAAGAAAAACAGGCTGACCGGGAAAGCCAGCGTCGAGGCCCGGCTTTAACCGCCGCCTTTGACGATGATGGTTGCCCAACCAGGGCGGCCGAAGGCTTTGCCAGGTCCTGCGGGGTCGAGAACGTCGAACAACTCGATCACCTGGAAACCGACAAGGGTGCCTGGCTTGCCTACACCGTCCAGGAAACCGGCAAACCTGCGGCAGAGCTGATTCCGGCTATTGTGCAGAAATCACTCGATGGCCTGCCGATTCCAAAACGCATGCGCTGGGGTGCCGGCTCGGCCGAGTTTGTTCGCCCCGTACACTGGGTTGTGCTGTTGTTCGGTGACAAGGTAATCGATACCGAGATCCTCGGGGTGAAAACTGATCGCACCACCTGCGGCCACCGTTTCCACCATCCTTCAGCCATGACGCTGTTCGAAGCTCGGGCCTATGCCCCCTTGCTCGAATCACAGGGTCACGTGATCGCTGATTTTGCCGATCGTCGCGAGGCCGTGCGGGCCCAGGTTCAGGAGATCGCTATCCAGCATGGTGGCAAGGCCGTTATCGACCCTGATCTGCTCGATGAAGTCACCTCGATGGTGGAGTGGCCGGTTGCCGTGTTCGGTAACTTTGATGAGCGCTTCCTCGATGTGCCTGCCGAGTGCCTGATCAGCTCGATGAAAGGCCACCAGAAATATTTCCATGTTATTGATGACAAGGGTGCATTAATGCCCTGCTTCATTACCGTCAGCAATATCGACAGCAAGGATATCGACCAGGTGCGTAAGGGTAACGAACGCGTAATTCGGCCTCGCCTCTCCGACGCTGAATTTTTCTGGCAACAGGACAAGAAGCACAAACTCGAAGAACACGCTAAACGCCTGTACACGGTTGTCTTCCAGAAGCAACTCGGCACACTCGGTGACAAGGTTGCGCGCATGAGCGCGCTGGCCGGAAGCATTGCCACCCAGCTCGGCGCCAACGCCCGCCACGCCATGCGCGCAGCGGAACTGGCCAAGTGTGACCTGCTGACGGAGATGGTCTTCGAGTTCCCTGAGCTGCAGGGTATTATGGGCCGTTACTATGCGGGCAATGATGGTGAAGACCCGGTCGTTGCCCAGGCCATCGAGGATCACTACCTGCCGCGCTTTGCCGGTGACAGGCTGCCGGCCGATGTCATTGGCCAGGCTGTTTCCGTCGCCGACAAACTCGATTCGCTGGTGGGCCTGTTCGCCATCGGCCAGCCGCCGACCGGTCAAAAGGACCCTTATGCCTTGCGTCGCGCCGCCCTTGGCGTGCTGCGTATTTGCATGGAGTGCAACCTCGACCTGGACGCCCGTGAACTGATCCGGGAGGCCGCGGATAATTACCAGTCGCTGGCACCGAAACTCAGCGTTCCGGAAGCCACGGTCACCGAGGTCTTTGATTTCATCCTCGGTCGCCTGCATGTATATTATGCCAACCAGGACTTCGCCGCCGACGAGATTGATGCGGTGTTGAGCCTGCGCCCAGGTCGCCTGCGCGAACTTGACCAGCGTTTACGCGCCGTGGCGGCCTTCCGCAAACTTCAGGAAGCGGCAAGCCTGTCGGCAGCGAATACACGGATTACCAACATCCTGAAAAAATCCGCTGGCGATACCTGGCCGACGCAGATCGATGCCTCCCTGCTATGCGAAGACAGTGAAATAACCCTCGCCCGTGACATCAAGCTCATGCATGACAAGGTCGAACCACTGTTGCAACGCGGTGATTACACTGCCGCGCTGACCGAACTGGCCGCGCTACGCAAACCCGTGGATGCCTTCTTTGATAACGTCATGGTCATGGTCGATGATGCCGCGGTACGCGATAACCGCCTGGCCTTGCTCAATAGCCTGCGTACCCTGTTCCTGCGCATTGCCGATTTATCACGCCTGCAAGGTTAACGATTACGGAGAGCCTCATGAGTAACCCGGATTCTTACGCCGACATGCTGAAGGCCATTCAGGCCTTTCATGACAAGCACGACTTCAAGGGCAGCGGCGGTGAAGACCTCACTTATCGCGTCGCCCTTATGGCCGAGGAACTCGGCGAGATCTCATCTGCTGTCACCAAGGGTAAAACACGCGAGCAGTTAGCCGAGGAATGTGCCGATCTGTTTATCCTGCTCATGGGCACGGCCATCGCCGCGGACCTTGATCTGAATGCAGCATTCTGGAAGAAGATGGAGAAGATCATGCAGCGTGAGTCCAAGATGGTAAACGGCCGCATCCGCGTATCCGAATTCCGGGATGTGAACTAGTCATGCAACTGGTCATTCTCGATCGAGATGGTGTGATCAACGAGGACTCAGCCCACTTCATCAAGTCGCCAGATGAGTGGCAACCCCTGCCTGGCAGCCTTGAAGCCATTGCCCAGCTCACAAACGCCGGCTGGCGCGTGGTCGTGTTCACCAATCAGTCCGGTATCGCACGCAAGCTGTTTGACATCGAAACCCTGAACGCGATTCACGACAAGATGTATAACATGGTCAGTGAATATGGCGGGGTCATTGAAGCTGTCTTTTTCTGTCCGCACGGCCCGAAAGACCAGTGTGCCTGCCGCAAGCCTGAGCCCGGCATGCTCGAGGAGATTGCCCAACGTCTGCACGTCAGGCTTGATAGTGTACCCGTGATCGGCGACAGCTTACGTGACCTGCAGGCCGCGCGGGCAGTCGGTGCACAACCGGTACTGGTACGTACCGGCAAGGGTGGTCAGACGCTTGCCGACAATGTCGGTCTCGAAGGCGTTCCGGTCTTTTGTGATTTGCGGCAGGCCGCCAGTGCCTTGCTGGCCGGTAGCCTGCAAGACGACACCTGAATATGCGTCTTTTTCGCTCGCTGCTGTTTTCCGCTGGCATGATCCTGATCACGGTGTTCTATGCCATCCCCAGTACCCTGGGTTATTTCCTCCCCTACCGGCCACGCTATCGTCTGGTGAGTGTCTGGCATCGCGCGGTACTGCGTTGGCTGGAACTGACCTGCGGCATTGATTACAAGGTTGAGGGTCTGGAAAATATTCCCCGGGACCAGGCTGGTATCATCTTCTCCCGTCATGAATCGACCTGGGAGACCCTGGCCCTGACCAAAATCTTTCCGCCGCAGGCCTGGGTCCTGAAGCGTGAGCTGTTATGGATACCCTTCTTCGGCTGGGCGCTGGCGGTACTCGAGCCCATTGCCATTGACCGCAACGCCGGTCGCAAGGCCATAAACCAGATCATCGATCAGGGTCTGTCCAGGCTTGGGGCCGGACGCTGGATCGTGGTTTTTCCTGAAGGGACGCGACTGGCACCGGGGCAGACAAAAAAGTTTGGTGTCGGTGGCGCCCTGCTGGCAGCCAGGAGTGGCTACCCCGTATTGCCGGTTGCGCACAATGCCGGTGAATTCTGGCCAAAGCGCGGCTTTTTGAAAAAGCCCGGCACTATCCGGATTGTCATCGGCAAGCCTATAGCCAGCAAGGGCCGAAAGGCCGCCGAGATAAACGCCGAAGCCGAGCAGTGGATCAATACGACCCGCGCCCGCCTCTAGCATGATTGGTTAAACGTCCAGGTTGGTGACCGAGAGGGCGTTCTGTTCGATAAACTCCCGGCGCGGTTCAACCTGATCACCCATGAGGGTTGTAAACAGGTCATCGGCGGCCACGGCATCCTCGATCCGTACCTGCATCAGGCGACGTGACTCCGCATTCATGGTGGTTTCCCATAACTGATCGGGATTCATTTCCCCCAGCCCCTTGTAGCGCTGGATAGATTGCCCACGTTTGGCCTCTTTCATAAACCAGGCCACGGCCTGGCGAAAACTGCTGACCTCTTCATGCCGTTCGCCGCGCTGGACATAAGCACCCTCGCCTATCAGCGTATCGAGCTGGTGCGACAGTTTAGCAATGGCTGCATATTCTCCGGAACCAAAGAAATCGCTGCCGAAAACAACATCATTATCGAGGCCATGTTTGGTTATGGTTAACCGCAACTGCAGGCCCCCATGATCTGTGTCCTGTTCCGCACACGCGCGATAACGACAACCATCTTCATCACTATTCAGTCGATCCACGAGGCCTTTCGCCCACTGGTTAAACCCGGCCTGATCCTGCAGGGTGCCGGCCTCGAGTGCAGGCAAATAAATCATCTTTTCCAACGCCGCCAGATGATAGCGTTTGCCCAGTCGCCTGGTTGTTGCGATCACTGCCAGGTATTGCTTGACCAGGGATTCTAGGCCCTGACCCTGAATAGCCGGCGAGTCAGCGGTGACATACAGGCCGGCCCCGTCAAGGGCCTCGCGGACAAGGTAATTATCCAGCTCGGCGTCATCCTTCAGGTAGTGTTCCTGCTTGCCCTTCTTCATTTTGTAGAGCGGTGGCTGCGCGATATACATGTAACCGCGCTCAATGAGCTCGGGCATCTGCCGATAGAAAAACGTCAGCAGCAGGGTGCGGATATGTGAACCGTCAACATCCGCATCGGTCATGATGATAATGCGGTGATAGCGCAGTTTGTCCGGATTGTATTCATCCTTGCCGATCCCGCAACCCAGCGCGGTAATCAGCGTACCCACCTCGACGGAAGATAACATCTTGTCAAACCTGGCTTTTTCGACGTTGAGGATCTTGCCCTTCAAGGGCAGGATAGCCTGGGTTCGCCGGTCGCGGCCCTGTTTTGCGGATCCGCCGGCAGAGTCACCCTCGACCAGAAATAACTCAGATTGTGCAGGGTCTTTCTCCTGGCAATCGGCAAGCTTACCCGGCAGGCCGGCGATATCCAGGGCGCCCTTACGACGGGTCATTTCCCGCGCCTTGCGCGCCGCCTCGCGGGCCCGCGCCGCATCGACGATTTTTCCTACAATCGCCTTGGCATCCGCCGGGCGTTCCTGGAGAAATTCAGCCAGTTTTTCATTCATGGTCGATTCGACCACGCCTTTTACCTCGGAGGACACCAGCTTCTCCTTGGTCTGCGAGGAGAACTTCGGATCCGGTACCTTCACCGATAAAACTGCTGTCAGCCCTTCACGGGCATCATCACCAGTTGTCGAGACCTTGGCCTTTTTGGCGCTGGCCTCGCCCTCAATATATTGATTCAGGGTGCGAGTCAGGGATGAACGGAAGCCGGACAGGTGGGTGCCGCCATCGCGCTGGGGGATGTTATTCGTGAAACAAAAGATATTCTCCTGGTAGGAGTCATTCCACTGCATCGCCACCTCGACCATGATGTCATCGCGCTCGACCTCAAAATAAAAGACGTTGTCGTGCAGCGGGGTCTTTTTCCGGTTCAAGTGCTCGACAAAGGCCCGGATACCACCCTCATATTCGAACACCTTTTCCTTGCCATCACGTTCATCAACCAGGACGATACGCACACCCGAGTTCAAAAAGCTCAATTCTCTCAATCGCTTAGCGAGAATGTCGTAGTGAAACTCGATATTGGTAAAGGTCTCCGAGCTAGGCTTAAAATGCACTTCCGTACCCGTTGTCTCCGTCTCGCCATTCACCTCGAGACCCGTAACCGGATCACCATGCTTATAATCTTGCTGGTAAATCTTGCCATGGCGACGAATGGTCAGGCGTAATTCATCGGAGAGCGCGTTAACCACGGAGACGCCGACACCATGCAGTCCACCGGAAACCTTGTACGAGTTATCGTCAAATTTACCGCCGGCATGCAGCACAGTCATAATCACCTGCGCGGCCGGAATACCCTCCTCTTCATGCATATCAACGGGGATACCGCGACCATTGTCTGAGACTGTAACGGAATCATCGCCATGGATGACCACCCGGATCTCGCTGCAGTGCCCGGCGAGCGCCTCATCAATGGAGTTATCAACGACCTCAAAGACCATATGGTGCAGACCCGTCCCGTCATCGGTATCCCCGATATACATGCCGGGGCGCTTGCGTACGGCATCCAGCCCCTTCAGAACCTTGATATTCGACGAGTCGTATGTTTTTTCCTCAGGCATCTTCATTACTCCATGGATAAGCGTCCGATTATACCACTGTTTTGATTCTTCCGTGTTCCACGTGGAACACTCTGTTGTCGCTTCCCGGCATCTCTGGCACAGAGGTCGCTTCGATAGCTGTGACGAGCAACTGGGCCCCGGTGCCGGCCAGTGCAGACATCAGGCGTGCACAGTGTTCTGCATCGAGTTCAGCAGTGATATCGTCAATCAGCACGGTACTGCGCCGCGCCTGTCTTTGTGCCAGCAGACGGGCCTGGCCGAGAACCAGCGCGCTGACCAGGAGCTTTTGCTGGCCACGCGAGAGTCGCTCTTTGGCCGCGACCGTACCGCGCTTGAAAACCAGGTCTGCACGCTGTGGCCCGTAGCGGGTAAAGCCCTGTTGACGGTCCTGTTCAACGTCGCGGCTCAAGATGGCGGCCAGAGGCTCCTGCGTATCCCAACCCGGACGATAATCCAGGCTGATGTCATCGACATCGAGCATTTCCTGCACGCTTTGCAGCAGGATCGGCCGCAGAGCGTCAACATACGTCTCGCGCATCCGATGTAACTGTATTGCGGCCTCGGACATTTCCGCTTCCCAGGCCCGTGTGTCGACACGACGTTGTTTAAGCGCCGCATTACGTTGCTTCAGGGCCCGCATGTAATGTTGCCAGTTGGCAAAGAAACCGTGTTCCACGTGAAACACCCCCCAGTCGAGAAACTTCCTGCGATAGACGGGACCTTCGTCAATAAGATTGAAGCTTTGCTGGTTAATGAGCTGAAGGGGGATAATCTCGGCTAGCTGGGCGCTGCTGCGGGCGTTTTTCCCGTCAACACGCAGGATTCGCCCCTGTTTACCGGCTTGTCTGACTTGCGCCATCCCGGCTGTAATCAACGCCCCACTATCGGATCGAATCCTTGCGCTGAGCGTAAACTGGCCCTGTCCGGCCTGGATAACGTGCTGGACCCGGCTGGTACGAAAAGACCTTCCCATGCCCAGAAGATATATAGCCTCAAGTAGACTGGTTTTACCGCTGGCATTGGCACCCACAATGACATTGAATTGCTCGCCAAACTCCAGGCGAGCCTGGCTGATGTTGCGCAGATGCTGGATATCCAGGCGTGCGATAGTCATTTAGCCAACAACCTGGTAGATAGGTGAAACAAAAAAACGTTTAGAGGCGCATGGGCATAACAACGTATTTGCATTGACCCGCGGTTTCGCCAGCGGCGGTGATTAAACAACTACTGTTTGCGTCACTGAAGGCAATCTGGACTTTGTCGGTGCTGATGGCATTCAGGGCATCGATGACATAATTGACATTAAAGCCGATTTCGAGGGCGTCATTATTGTACTCAACCTCGATCTCTTCCTCGGCTTCTTCCTGTTCCGGGTTGTTGGCAACAATGCGCAAGGCATTGGTATCCAGCAACAGGCGGATACCGCGGTATTTTTCGTTCGAGAGAATCGAAGCGCGCGAAAGCGCGTTGCGCAGTAATTCGCGTTCACCGACAAGTAATTTGTCCGTTTTATCTGGCAGAACCCTTTGATAATCCGGGAATTTTCCATCAATCAGCTTTGAAGTGTAGATCAGGTCATTGATACTGAGACGAATATGATTATTACCGACCTCGACCCTGACCACAGCAGAATCGTCTTCCAGTAAACGACCAAGCTCGGTTACGCCCTTACGTGGCAAGATAATCTGGCGGTCATTACCACCCTCGATGTTGCAGGCGTGTTCGCACATGGCCAGGCGATGCCCGTCTGTGGCAACACTTCGCAAAGTGCCCTCTGCGAGCTCCAGCATCAGGCCATTCAGGTAATAACGCACGTCCTGCTGCGCCATGGCAAACGCGGTATGGTCGATCAAAGACTTCAGGTCCTGCTGTGGAATCACAAAACCGAGGCTGTCCGCGACAGCCTCGATATTCGGAAAATCACCGGCAGGCAGGGTTGATAAGGTAAAACGACTTTTGCCCGCACGCAGGGTGGCACGCTCACCGTCCACCGATAAGCTGATCTTCGCCCCTTCGGGTAAGGTGCGGCAGATATCCATGAATTTCCTGGCTGGCAGGGTAGTTTCACCATTCTCTGCTGATTCAACAACCGCGGTGGCGACCATTTCGACTTCCAGATCGGTGGCTGTTAGTGTCAGTTGTTGGCCATCACATTGAATTAACACATGTGACAGGATCGGCAGGGTCTGTCTACGTTCGACAACACCGCATATGGTTTGCAAGGGCTTTAACAGGGCCTCGCGTTGAATGGTGAAATTCATATTTCTTATCCTGATTAGTTATTAATATAGTATATATATTATATTTATTATTATTGTTATTAGTCCGGCGTCAATCTGTGGAGAACCCTTTTTTATACTTATATTTCAGTATGTTATAAACGACCAAGCTTTGTTAGTAACTTATGTACACAAGTTTATAAGTTGTGTATGAATTGTGGATAAGTATGTTCCCAAAGTTATCCACAGCGCTATACACAGCTTGTCAACATCATGTCGACAGGGTTCTTAACAGGTTGGCATAATCCTCGTTAATCCGGTTATCTGATTCCTTCAATTCAAGCACTTTTCGGCAGGCATGCAAAACCGTGGTGTGATCACGACCACCGAAGGCGTCACCAATTTCCGGCAGGCTGTGGCTGGTGAGCTCCTTTGCCAGGGCCATAGCTATCTGCCGCGGCCGGGTAATCGAACGTGTGCGACTCTTGGAGTGTAAATCCGCAACGCGAATTTTGTAATACTCGGCCACCGTCTTCTGGATATTATCAATATTCACCAGGCGTTCCTGCATGGCGAGCAGGTCTTTCAGGGATTCCTTGGCAAAATCAACCGTAATGGCCTTGCCCATGAAATGTGCGTTGGCGATTACGCGGCGCAAAGCGCCCTCCAGTTCCCGCACATTGGAGTGAATACGCTTGGCAATGAAGAAGGCCACTTCGCGGGGCAGGTTTACCTGGGCATGTTCCGCCTTGCTCATGAGAATGGCGGCCCGGGTCTCCAGTTCAGGTGGCTCGATAGCCACGGTCAGGCCCCAGCCAAAACGTGATTTCAGGCGTTCCTCGAGGCCATTGACCTCTTTCGGGTAGCGATCACAAGTCATGATCACCTGCATCTGTCTTTCCAGCAAGGCATTGAATGTATGAAAGAATTCTTCTTGTGAACGCTCTTTGCGGGCAAAAAACTGGATATCATCGATCAGCAGGGCATCCAGGCTGCGGTAATAACGCTTGAATTCGTTAATCGCATTGTGTTGCAGTGCCTTGACCATATCGGCAACAAAACGCTCGGAGTGCAGGTACATGACCCGCGCGTTCGGATTATGCTTGACGATCAGGTTACCGACAGCGTGCATGAGGTGGGTCTTGCCCAGACCGACACCCCCATAAATAAGTAATGGATTGTAGGCGCCGCCGGAATTCTCCCCTACCTGGGTCGAGGCCGCGCGCGCCAGCTGATTGGACTTGCCCTCAACAAAGTTGTCAAAGGTGAAGGACTTGTTCAGGGCGTTAAAATGTTGCGGCAAGGCATCCTCGCGCGGCCGGCTACTGGCCAATGCCTGCTCCGAGCGTGTCGCTGCCTTGTCAGTAACACGGCGACTGCCTATCTCGAGCAAAATCGCCGGAGTGGCACCATTTGCCAGACGGTTAGCAATATCAATGATTTGCGGCAGGAATTGCTCATTGACCCAGTCCAGCACAAAGCGATTGGGGGCAAGCAGCCGCAGGCTATCGTGATCCTCTACCGCATGCAGGGGGCGGATCCAGGTATTGAACTGTTCAGCGGTGAGTTCATCTTCGAGCAGATGCAGACAGTCTTGCCACAGTGGAGCGGACACGGACGAGAGGTTCCCCTTGATTATTCTTCGAGTAAAGCCCGCAGTTTAACGCTGCGAGGCAAAGTTATCCACAGTCGTGTTTGTTGCTGATTTTAGGTAAAAAAGTTGACAGTCGAGGCCATCAGGCAGTACATTACGCTGCTTTTCCGCCCTCGGCCACAAGGTCCTGGGGATTTTTGACCAAACACAGATACCGACAGGCACTGACATGAAAAGAACATTTCAGCCAAGCACACTGAAGCGCAAGCGTAACCATGGCTTCCGTGCCCGCATGGCCACCAAGAACGGCCGCAAAATCATCAATGCACGCCGCGCCAAGGGCCGCGCTGTACTGAGCGCCTGATACAGGTGCCGATACGGCGACCACGTGGCCGCCGTCAGCCCTGTAGGCAGATGTAAGCGAGTGAATGAGACCGGCTTTAGTCGTCGCCTTCGGCTTACCTGCCCTGCGGACTATCAGCGTGTTTTTAAACAGGCCTGTAAGTCCAGCAGCCCGGAGTTCACGGTCCTGGCGGTGCCTAACCAGCAAACTTATCCACGCCTGGGATTGGCCATTGCTAAAAAACATGTACGTCTAGCGGCTGATCGAAACCGCATCAAGCGACTCATACGAGAAAGTTTTCGCCACCATCAGGCTCTGTTGTCCGGACTTGATATCGTGGTTCTGGCCCGCAAGGGTGTGGATAATAGCAGCAACGACACCGTTTACAGCGCGTTGCACAAACACTGGAAGGTTCTTGACCAGCAATGCAAAGAATCCTGATTAGCCTGATTCGTTTTTACCAACTGGTCGTCAGCCCGTGGGTCGGCCAGCAGTGTCGTTTTTATCCGACCTGTTCCTGTTATGCTCATACCGCAATTGAACGACATGGCAGCTTGCGCGGCGTTTACCTTGCAATTCGCCGTATCCTGCGTTGTCATCCCTGGCACCCCGGCGGTATGGACCCGGTCCCTGAATTAAACGAGTTAAAGAAGAAGTAAAAGATGGATACATTCCGCACAATGCTTTATGCCGCCCTTGCCCTTGTCTTGTTTATGATGTGGCAGGCATGGGAGAAAGATTACGGCCAGGCCACCACGGTACCGACCGCTGCCCAGACGAATAGCACACAGACCAGCGATGCCGCCGCGAGAGACGTACCGCAGGCACCTGCTAGCTCGGGGGGCCGCATGACCAGCGCCCCGGATGTGGCAGTTAGCAGCAGTAAACGCATCAAGGTGCATACCGATGTTTATGACATCGAGCTTGATACACGGGGCGGCGATATCAAGAAGGCCTATCTTCTAAATTACCCGACGACTGCCAGGCAGCCGGATCAGCCATTCCCGTTAATGAATGACGGTTCGCCCAACCTGTTTATTAGCCAGAGTGGCCTTTTGGGTGACGGCGCGCCGAATCACGCGGCACGCTACAGCAGCCCGGTCGATCAATACCGTCTCCAGGAAGGTCAGGACAAACTTGAAGTGACCCTGCAGTGGCGAAATGAGCGGGGCCTGGTGGTTGATAAGGTGTATACCTTTTATCGTGGTCGTTACGACTTTGATCTTGAATACCGGGTTGCTAATCACTCCGCCACGGCCTGGCAAGGCAGTATGTACCGGCAGTTCAAGCGTACCGAGGATACCGGTATTGAACAGTCACGCTTCCTCTATACCTACACTGGTGGCGTAATCTCGACGCAGGAGAAGCCGTACGAGAAGATAACTTTCGATGACATGAAAGACGAAACGCTGAAGAAAGATATTGAACAGGGCTGGGTCGCCATGATCCAGCATTACTTTGTTGGCGCCTGGATCGGTGACAAGAACGATACCCACCATGCCTATACAAAGGTTTCTGATGGCAATAAGTATGTCATCGGCATGATTACGCCGACGGCGGCCATTGCCCCTGGTAGTAATGGCACCATCAAGACGCGTGCGTATATCGGACCGAAGCTGCAGGATCATCTGGCAGAAGTCGCGCCGCACCTGGAACTGACGGTCGATTACGGTTGGCTGACGATCCTCGCGGAACCGATCTTCTGGGTCATGAAATGGATTCATTCGGTGGTCGGCAACTGGGGCTGGACAATCATCCTCCTGACGATCCTGATCAAGTTGATGTTCTACAAACTGTCAGAGACCAGCTACAAGTCGATGGCCAACCTGCGTCGAGTGCACCCACGCCTGCAAGGCCTGAAAGAACGTTATGGCGATGACAAGCAGGGCATGCAAAAGGCCATGATGAAGATCTACCAGGAAGAGAAGATCAACCCGCTTGGTGGTTGTTTACCTATCCTGGTGCAGATCCCGGTCTTTATCGCCTTGTACTGGGTGTTGCTGGAAAGCGTCGAGATGCGTCAGGCGCCCTTTATCCTCTGGCTGGATGATCTGTCCAGCAAAGACCCGTATTACATCCTGCCGTTGCTCATGGGTGCATCGATGCTGATTCAGCAGAAACTGAATCCATCGCCACTGGACCCGGTACAGGCGAAGATCATGATGATGTTGCCAGTCGTGTTTACGGTGTTCTTTGCCTTCTTCCCGTCCGGCCTGGTGCTGTACTGGGTAACAAACAACGTGCTTTCGATTACACAGCAGTGGGTGATTACAAAACGTATCGCCGGCTAACGCCATGCATTGACCGGGACAAAGGGATGCGCGCATGAGTAACGAGACCATAGCCGCCCTGGCGACACCACCCGGTCGCGGGGGCATCGGTATCGTCCGCGTCTCCGGGCCGGGTGTGACCACGATTGCCACGGCCCTGCTCGGTGACCTGCCGCCGCCGCGAAAGGCAGTGTTACGGCATTTCCGTGATGTCCGGCAACAGAGCATCGACGAGGGTGTGGCCCTGTATTTCCCCGCCCCACACTCCTTTACCGGCGAAGATATCCTTGAACTGCAGGGCCACGGTGGCCCCGTGGTCATGGATATGCTGCTCGCCGAGGTGTGTCAACTGGGCGCCCGCCCGGCCCGGCCCGGTGAATTCTCCGAACGCGCCTTCATGAATGACCGCATCGATCTGGCCCAGGCTGAAGCGATTGCCGATCTGATCGACAGCGGCAGTAGCCAGGCGGCCCGCGCGGCCCTGCGCTCGCTCGACGGCGAGTTCTCCCGGCAGGTGCAGGCGCTTGCGGAAGAGATGCTGCGCTTGCGCATTTATGTTGAGGCAGCCATCGACTTTCCCGAAGAAGAGATCGACTTCCTCGCCGCCGACAAGGTGCACCACGATGTAGAGGCGTTGTCTGCTTCGCTGCAAGCGCTGATGGCAAATGCCCAACAGGGTTGTGTGTTGCGCGAGGGCCTTGTGCTCGTCATCGCCGGGCTGCCCAACGCGGGCAAATCGAGCCTTTTGAATGCCCTGGCAGCGCGTGACACCGCCATTGTCACCGAGATTCCCGGTACCACGCGGGATATCCTGCGTGAGACGATCCAGATCGACGGCCTGCCATTGCAGATTATTGATACAGCCGGTCTGCGCGAGGCCGGTGATATTGTCGAACAGGAAGGCATTCGCCGCGCCTGGCAAGAGATAGAAAGAGCCGATCGAATCCTGTTCGTGGTTGATGACCAGGAAGGCATGACAGCCGGGGCAAAGAGATTATTTGCGCAGTTGCCGGAGGGCTTGCCGGTAACCATGGTGCATAACAAGATCGACCTGAGCCGGCATGCCCCCGGGATGCTCAGGGATGAACAGGGCGAGCATAGCTATATATCGGCCAGGGGCGGGCTTGGGATTGATAGCCTGAAGACCCATCTAAAGGATTGCGCGGGCTATCGCGAAACCACGACCGATACGTTTAGTGCCCGCCGCCGCCATCTCGATGCCCTGCGCCGGGCCCGTGAACTGGTGGAACATGGCCAACAGCAACTGGCGCAGGCACAGGCCGGGGAGCTGCTCGCCGAGGACCTGCGCCAGGCCCACCAGGCGCTGGGTGAGATTACCGGAGAATGCCGCAGCGATGACCTGCTCGGCGCGATTTTTAGCAGTTTCTGTATAGGCAAGTAAGGTCGGTATACTATTTAGATGAAGGTACACGAGACATTTGATGTAATTGTGATCGGCGGCGGCCATGCCGGCACCGAGGCGGCGCTGGCTGCGGCACGCACAGGCGCGCGCACCCTGCTGCTGACACATAACATCGACACGCTGGGGCAGATGAGCTGCAACCCGGCTATCGGCGGTATCGGCAAGGGCCATCTGGTTAAAGAGGTGGATGCCCTCGGCGGCCTGATGGCGCATGCCATCGACCAGGGCGGCATCCAGTTCCGCACCCTGAATGCCAGCAAGGGCCCGGCCGTGCGCGCGACCCGTGCGCAGGCCGACCGGGTGCTTTACAAGAATGCCGTGCGCACGGCACTGGAAAACCAGCCGAACCTGTCGATTTTCCAGCAGGCGGTGGACGACCTGATTGTCGAGGGTGAACAGGTCACTGGCGTTGTCACACAAATGGGCCTGCGTTTTGGCGGCCGCGCCGTGGTGCTGACAGTCGGGACCTTCCTTGGTGGCCGGATCCATATTGGTGAGGCCAATTACCAGGGCGGTCGCGCCGGTGACCCGCCTGCCAATGCCCTGTCTGCTCGTCTGCGCGACCTGCCGTTCAGGGTGGAACGCCTGAAGACCGGTACACCGCCGCGTATTGATGGCCGCACAATCAATTATGCCGGCCTGGCCAGCCAGGACGGCGATACGCCCGCGCCGGTGTTCTCATTCACGGGTTCGGTCGATGAACACCCGCAACAGTTACCCTGTCATATCACCTATACAAGTGTGCAGACCCACGATCTTATTCGTAACGGTCTGCACCGGTCGCCAATGTATACCGGCGTCATTGAAGGGATCGGGCCACGTTATTGCCCGTCGATTGAAGACAAGATTGTGCGTTTTGCCGACAAGGATTCGCACCAGATCTTTATCGAGCCCGAAGGCCTGAATACGCACGAGGTTTACCCGAACGGCATTTCGACCAGTCTGCCGTTTGATGTCCAGTATGAATTCGTGCGTTCTATCAAGGGATTCGAGAATGCCCATATCACGCGCCCGGGATATGCGATTGAATATGATTTTTTTGATCCGCGTGATCTGAAGCCGTCACTGGAAACCCGGCATATCCACGGCCTGTTCTTTGCCGGCCAGATCAACGGCACCACCGGTTATGAAGAGGCCGCCGCGCAGGGTCTGGTTGCCGGCCTGAACGCCGCCCGACAGACCCGCGAACAGGCGCCCTGGACACCCCGTCGTGATGAGGCCTACCTGGGTGTGCTCATTGATGACCTTGTTACCTGTGGCACAAACGAGCCCTATCGCATGTTTACCAGCCGTGCCGAGTATCGCCTGCTATTACGCGAAGACAATGCCGATCTGCGTCTGACCACAGCCGGTCGGGAGATGGGTCTTGTCGATGATGCACGCTGGCGTGCATTTGAGGCCAAGCGCGAGGCCGTAGAACAGGAACAACAGCGCCTGCGCAGTACCTGGTTGCGTCCTGCCAGCGTAGCGGATACCGACATGTTGCGTGTGCTCGGCCAGACGCTTGCGCGCGAGGCATCCCTGATGGACTTGTTGCGGCGTCCGGAGGTGACTTATGACCTGCTCACCAGCTTGCCCGGCGCAGGCCCGGCGGTGGCCGATCAGGTCGTCGCGGAACAGGTGCAGGTGCAGGCCAAGTATGCCGGCTATATTGATCGCCAGCGCGATGAGATCGCGCGCCTGCGTCGCAACGAAACCCGATCATTGCCCGAGGACTTTGATTATGCCAAGGTCACGGGTCTGTCGACCGAAATCGCACAGAAATTCACGGCGCAGCAGCCCACAACTATTGCCCAGGCCTCGCGAATTCCCGGAGTGACGCCGGCGGCGATTTCGTTATTATTGGTGCATCTGAAAAAAGGTGAACGCAGACAGGCATAAGTAAAGAAACTCATTGCCCTCGATGCGGTCAGACAGATTGAGCAGCAGGCGCCTGGTGATCAAGCGCCTGCAAGATTAATGGAAGGTAAAACGAAAAAAGAGGAACTCAGCATGAAGAAGATCGTACTGTTAGGCATCATGATAATGATGAGCAACCTGGTTGTTGCGGATGAGCAGGGTCTGGTTAGCAAAAAGAGCCAGCATAGCGTCAAGGTAACCCTTGATCGCCTGGAAAATGTGTTAAAGAAAAAGGGCATTACTATCGTCACGCGCTGGAGTCACGATGAGGGCGCGAAGAAAGTCGGTATCCCCCTGCGGCCGACCGAGTTACTGATCTTTGGTAACCCGAAACTCGGTTCACACATGTTCACGAGTAAGCAGACGGCCGGGATCGACCTGCCCTTGAAGGCGCTGGCCTGGGAAGATGCAAAGGGCCAGGTCTGGTTGACCTATAACGACCCGCAGTATGTGGCGGACAGGCACGGCATCGAGGATCGCGCAGAGGTGGTCAAGAAGATGACCGGCGCCCTGGATAAAATGAGCGATGTCGCCACGCAGGCAGACGCCAGCAAGAAGTAAGTACCCACTTCAATAAGGATGCAATATGTCTCTGGCCAGTGCGCTTGCCCAAGGGTTACAAACGATGCAATGCGCCCTGGACGGAGACCAGCAGTCTGCGCTGCTGGCGTATATAGCGTTACTCGAAAAGTGGAACAAGGTATATAACCTGACCGCGGTTCGTGACCCGGTGCAGATGGTGCCACAGCACCTGCTCGATGCCCTGAGTATCCGCCCATATTTAGCCGGCACCCGTATCCTCGACGTCGGCACCGGCGCTGGTTTGCCCGGCATCCCGCTGGCGATTGCTGAACCCGGGCGTGAATTTGTATTACTCGACAGCGCCCTGAAACGAACCCGTTTTGTCACCCAGGCGGTGGGCGAACTCGGCCTGCAGAATGTCGAGGTTATCCAGGCGCGGGTAGAGTCCTACCAGCCCCCGGAGCTTTTTGACACGATTACCTCGCGAGCCTTTACCGCCACCGAAGACTTTGTCGCCGCCACCGGGCACTTGCTGACGGTCGACGGCCAGTTGCTGGCCATGAAAGGCAAATTGCCCGAACAGGAAATCAATAAGTTGCCAAACCAATGGCTCTGCAAGGCGTATAAACTCGCCGTGCCCGGCGTGGTCGGCGAACGTCATGTCCTGCAAATTAAGCGCAATCTTTGAACAGATCTCCTTGCAAGTTGGAGGCCCAGAGCGGAAACTACTCAGCCCGATTGAGGGGATCCCGGATTAAACAAGCTTACAAGAGTGTTGAACAAACACCATGAGTCGAATTTTTGCCATCACAAATCAGAAAGGCGGCGTCGGTAAAACCACGACCTGCGTGAATCTGGCTGCCTCACTGGCGGCGACGAAGCGCCGCGTCCTGCTGATTGATCTTGACCCGCAAGGCAATGCGACAATGGGCTGCGGGATCGACAAGCACGAGCTTGAGCACTCGGTGTGTGATGTCTTGCTTGGCGAAGCCACGATTGCCCAGACCCGCCAGGATACAGAGTTGAAAGGCCTGACCGTGGTACCCAGTAACAGCGACCTGACGGCCGCGGAAGTGGCCCTGATGACGACCGATGGTCGTGAACGACGTTTGCGCGAGGCATTGGCAGAAGTAAGCAGTGACTACGACTATGTGCTGATTGACTGCCCACCGTCGCTGAACATGCTGACCCTGAATGCCCTGGCTGCGGCACAGGGCGTCATTATCCCGATGCAGTGCGAGTATTATGCACTGGAGGGTCTGTCTGCCCTGGTCGAGACCATTGAGCAGATCCGTGCCAGCATCAACCCGGGGCTGCAGATAGAAGGCCTTTTACGTACCATGTTTGACCCGCGTAACAAGCTGGCCAACGATGTCTCCAATCAGCTCATGACGCACTTTGGCGATCGGGTGTATCGGACCCTGGTACCAAGAAACGTGCGTCTCGCGGAGGCACCGAGCCACGGCATGCCGGTGATTGTGTATGACAAGGCATCGCGCGGTGCGCAGGCGTATCTGGCCCTGGCGGGCGAGATTTTGCGTCGAGAACAACAACCCGTCGTCGATATGGCCGGCGGTTAGTAAGCGTTTACTAGCAGGAATACCAAGAAGATGGCAACAAGAAAACGTGGACTCGGCCGAGGCCTTGATGCATTGCTCGGCAGTGCCGGCAACCCCGCTACTATCGAACAAGCGTCAAAAGAAAGCGACCTGCGAGAGATTCCGGTTGACCTGATGCAGCGTGGCAAGTACCAGCCACGTGTCGATATGCATACCGAGAGTCTGCAGGAACTGGCCGATTCCATCCGTGCCCAGGGCGTGGTGCAACCCATCGTGGTACGCCCGATCGGCGGCGGCAAGTACGAGATTATCGCCGGTGAGCGTCGCTGGCGGGCCTCGCAAATGGCCGGGCTGCATGAGATCCCGGCCGTGGTGCGCGATGTGCCGGATTCCGCGGCCATCGCCATGGCCCTTATCGAGAATATTCAGCGTGAAGACCTGAATCCCCTCGAGGAGGCCCATGCCCTGCAACGCCTGATTGATGAGTTCGAGATGACGCACCAGCAGGCCTCCGAGGCAGTGGGGCGTTCCCGGGCTGCCGTTTCGAACCTGTTGCGCCTGCAGGAGTTGAATGAAGAGGTACAGCGTTTACTTGAGCGTGGCGAGTTAGGCATGGGCCACGCGCGCGCATTGCTGGGCCTGAGAGGGCCGGCACAGACTGCGGCGGCCCAGCAGGTGGTTAAGCGCGCCCTTTCCGTGCGCGAGACTGAACATCTGGTACGCAGGGAAAGCGAGAAGGTAAAACGCATCAAGTCGGCGGCGACCACCCATATCGACCCGGATATTCGCCGTTTTCAGGAAGACCTGTCCGCCAGGCTGGGTGCCAGGGTGCAGATACAGCACGGCGACAAGGGCAAAGGCAAATTGAGCATCCAGTATAATAGTCTTGATGAACTTGAAGGGATCCTTGGCCACATCAAGTAAGGTCCGGTAACCGTGGCCAGCCAGCCACGCTGTTAATATTGTTTAACAAAAATACCCCTACTTTACCTTATCTATCATTGACCCTGCCGGCGCGAAACTTTATACTTCGCGCGCTCGTATTGAAAGGCATTAAAGTCATTTTTCACGCTCCTTTTGCAGCAAAAAGGACGCCTCGCTCAAGGGCAGGTACTGGACCTTCATACGAATCGAATCAACGGCCCGCGTAAATGCGTAGACAACTGATTTATATAGTAATCCTTGTTGTCATTGTGGCCGCAATCGCCGGCCGGCTATGGTCCTGGCCTGGCATGGCCGCAGCGCTGCTGGGTGGTTCGATAACCTTGATTAACGTGCTTTTGCAGCACTGGGCCTTGCGCAAGGCGGAACGCCAGGCGCGAGCCAACGCAGAACACAACCTGCGCATCATGATGCGATGCGCAATGGAAAGATTCGTAGTAACGATTGCCCTGTTTGCCCTCGGTATGGGGATATTGAAGCTGCCGCCGCTGGCCCTGATCGCCGGTTTCGTCGTGGCGCTCACAGGACAATATGTTGCTGGACCCAATTCTAGAACTTGAGATGAAAAGGCAATGGCTGGAGATACGCTTACTTCTACGGGCTACATCAAGCATCACCTGCAAAATCTGACTTACGGCCGGCACCCTGACGGCAGCTGGGGCCTGGCACACGGCGCCGAGCAGGCCAAGGAAATGGGGTTTTGGGCAATTCACGTGGACACGATGTTCTGGTCCATTTCGCTGGGTGTCCTGTTTTTATTCTTCTTCCACAAGGCGGCCAGGAAGGCGAGCACAGATGCGCCCAGCGGCTTGCTGAACTTCGTGGAATGGATTGTTGAATTTATCGACACCAGTGTGCGCGGTTCCTTTACGGCGAGAAACAACCTGGTCGCGCCGCTGTCACTGACCATCTTCATCTGGATCTTCCTCATGAACTTTATGGATCTGATCCCGGTTGACTGGATTCCGTATGTTTCGCAGATGGTCGGCATCGAGTACATGAAGGTCGTGCCGTCGACTGACCCGAATTCCACCTTCGGTATGGCCTTTGCCGTGTTCTTCCTGGTCCTCTTCTACAGCGTGAAGGTGAAGGGCATCGGCGGTTTTATGGGTGAACTGACCTTGATGCCGTTTCAGTCGAGCAACAAGGTTGTGCAGATATTGTTCATCCCGATTAACTTTATCCTTGAATTCGTGTCGCTGATTGCCAAGCCTATTTCGCTGGCGCTGCGACTGTTCGGTAACATGTATGCCGGTGAAATGATTTTCATCCTCATCGCGCTGATGTTTAACGCCGGACTTGTGCTGGGTGTCTTTGGTGGCCTGCTGCAGCTTGGCTGGGCTATTTTCCACATTCTGATTATTACGCTGCAGGCATTTATCTTTATGACCCTGACCATCGTATATATGGAAATGGCACATCACGACCACTAATCAACAAGATTTATTTTTTTAACTTTAATACTTACTGAACGAACAGGAGATAATCATGGAACAAGCACTGCTCTACATCGCTGGCGCATTGATGATGGGTCTGGGTGCACTGGGTGCAGCCGTTGGTATCGGCGTACTGGGTGGCCGCTTTCTTGAAGGTGCGGCACGTCAGCCTGAGCTGATTCCAATGCTGCGGACACAGTTCTTTATTGTTATGGGTCTGGTTGACGCTGTACCAATGATCGCTGTTGGTATCGCCATGTACGTACTCTTTGCTGTTGCCGCCTAAGGCGATTGCAGAGAATCAATAACCGAATAAACCCAAGGGTTCCGGTATGAATATTAACCTTACCTTGATCGGTCAATCGCTGACGTTCTTCGTATTCGTCTGGTTCTGCATGAAGTTTGTGTGGCCACCAATCATGAATGCCCTGCACGAACGCAAGACAAAGATCGCCGATGGTCTCGCCGCCGCCGAGCATGGGCAGCATGAACAGGAGCTGGCCAAGAAACGTGCCAGTGAAGTGTTGCATGACGCCAAGCAGAACGCCGCCGATATCATCAACCAGGCACAAAAGCGTGCCGGCGAAATTGTCGAAGAGTCAAAGACCGATGCGCGTGCCGAGGGTCAACGCCTGCTCACCGCTGCGAAAGCCGAGATTGACCAGGAAGTACAACGCGCCAAGGAGGCGCTGCGTGCGGAACTGGGCATGATCGTGATTAGCGGTGCTGAAAAGGTCCTTGAGCGTGAAGTCGATGCGAGTGTGCATGACGACATGATCAAGAAACTCGCAACGCAAATTTAATTCGAGAGACTGGATAATGTCTGAACTCAT
This sequence comes from Sulfuriflexus sp., assembly GCF_032250955.1. NCBI lineage: Bacteria > Pseudomonadati > Pseudomonadota > Gammaproteobacteria > Chromatiales > Granulosicoccaceae > Sulfuriflexus > Sulfuriflexus sp. Next base: position 29,851 of record NZ_JAVVES010000022.1, read on the forward strand.
TACTGTCGCACGGCCTTATGCGCAGGCTGCATTTGACCTGGCGCGTGAAACCAGGGCGTTATCGCGCTGGTCTGATTCCCTGGCATTTGCCGCCGCCGTGGCCGCTGACGAGAGCATGGCGGAAGCGGTTGAGAATCCGGCGCTGACAGTCGAGCAGCGCGCTGAGCTGTTTATTTCAGTTTGTGCGGATTACCTGGATGAAAACGGTCGGAACTTTATCCGTCTGCTGGCTGAAAACGGTCGTTTGCCTGCCCTGCCGGAAATCGCCGGGCTGTATGAAAAGCTGCGTTCGGAAGAGGAAGGCAGTATTGAGGCCAGAGTGATATCTGCCCGGCCACTGAATGACGCTCAACAAGCCGATATAATTGCCGCGCTGAAGAAACGCTTTGCGCGTGAAATCACGCTGCAGTGTGAGACGGATGAAAGCATGCTGGGTGGCGCAATTATTCGCGCCGGAGATACAGTGATTGACGGTTCAATGCGCGGGCGTCTCGAGAAATTCGCGACCGCTCTGGTATAAAGATTTTTTAAAGGTAACAGCATCGAGTGGGCGGCATTGCCAAGCACTTGTGGGGATAAACTTATGCAGCAACTGAATCCATCAGAAATCAGCGAGCTGATTAAACAGCGCATTCAGAGCTTTGAAGCTCGTGCTGAAGCTCGTACTGAAGGTACTGTCGTCAGCTTGACTGACGGTATTGTCCGCATCCACGGCCTAGACGACGTGATGCAGGGTGAAATGATCGAGTTCCCTGGCGGGACCTTCGGCATGGCCCTTAACCTCGAGCGCGACTCGGTAGGCGCCGTGGTGCTTGGTGATTACAAGCACATCACTGAAGGTGACAAGGCAAAATGTACCGGCCGTATTCTTGAAGTACCGGTCGGTGAAGGCCTGCTGGGCCGCGTTGTCGATTCGCTCGGTAACCCTATCGACGGCAAGGGCGACATCGTCGCCGATGGTACCGCACCGATTGAAAAGGTTGCCCCGGGCGTGATTGAACGCAAGTCAGTCGACCAGCCGGTGCAAACCGGGCTGAAGGCAATCGATGCCATGGTGCCGGTGGGTCGCGGTCAACGCGAGCTGATTATTGGTGACCGCCAGACCGGTAAGACGGCTGTCGCGATTGACGCCATCATCAACCAGAAAGACACGGGCGTTAAGTGCGTCTACGTGGCGGTCGGGCAGAAGGCCTCTTCCATCGCCGGCGTGGTTCGCAAGCTGGAAGAACACGGCGCGCTTGACCACACCATCATCGTTGCCGCGCCTGCCTCTGACTCGGCCGCCATGCAGTACATTGGTCCTTACGCGGGCTGTACCATGGGCGAGTATTTCCGTGACCGTGGTGAAGATGCACTGATTGTTTATGATGATTTGACCAAGCAGGCCTGGGCCTACCGTCAGGTTTCCCTGTTGCTGAAGCGGCCACCGGGTCGTGAAGCCTACCCCGGCGATGTTTTCTACCTGCATTCACGCCTGCTGGAACGTGCCGCACGGATTAACGCGAAAGAAGTCGAGCGCCTTACCAATGGTGCGGTGAAGGGCAAGACCGGTTCACTGACCGCCCTGCCTATCATTGAGACCCAGGCCGGCGACGTGTCTGCGTTCGTGCCGACCAATGTGATTTCGATTACTGACGGCCAGATCTTCCTCGAGTCAGACCTGTTTAACGCCGGTATCCGTCCGGCGATTAATGCCGGTCTGTCTGTGTCACGTGTGGGTGGTGCCGCGCAGACCAAGATCATCAAGAAGCTGGGTGGTGGTGTCCGTCTGGCCCTCGCCCAGTATCGTGAGCTGGCTGCGTTTGCGCAGTTTGCTTCCGACCTTGATGAAGCGACACGTAACCAGATCGAACGTGGTATCCGCGTCACAGAGCTGATGAAGCAGGCGCAGTACAGCCCGCTGTCAGTTGCTGAAATGGCGACATCACTGTACGCCGCTAATGAAGGCTACCTGGATGATGTTGACGCCAACAAGATTGTTGATTTCGAAGCCGCCCTGCTGAGCTACATGAGCAGCAGCCAGGCCGCCCTGATCAGCAAGATTAACGAAAGCGGTGACTGGAACGACGAGATCGAGGCCGAACTGAAGGCAGCGATTGAGGACTTCAAGGCTAACCACGCCTTTTAATTCAGGATAAGCGAGCAGAGCAATGGCCGGCGCAAAAGAAATACGCACCAAGATCAAGAGTGTCCAGAATACTCAGAAGATCACCAAGGCAATGGAAATGGTAGCCGCAAGCAAGATGCGCAAGGCGCAGGATCGCATGCAGGCGGCACGCCCGTATGCGGACAAGATGCGTAATGTAATCGGGCATCTTGCAAACGCACATCCCGAATACAAGCATCCCTACCTCATTGAGCGGGAGGCAAACCGGGTCGGCTATATAGTTGTTTCATCCGACCGTGGTCTGTGTGGTGGTCTGAACATCAACATGTTCAAGACAGTGCTTGCTTCGATGCGGGAATGGACAAATAAAGGCGTCGATATTGATGTCTGCACGGTGGGCAAGAAGGCAGCGAGCTTTTTCTCGCGTATCGGCGGCAACATCGTTTCCGAGATTTCAGGAATTGGCGACACGCCGCGTGCTCATGAACTGATCGGGTCAGTCAAGGTGATGCTGGATGCCTATGATGAGGGCAAGATTGACCGCCTCTACCTCGTGTTTAATGATTTTGTGAACACCATGACCCAGCAGGCCCACGTTGAACAGATCCTGCCCCTGGTGTCGACGGCAGACGAAGAACTCGAATACCACTGGGACTACATCTATGAGCCTGGTGCCAAGGAAGTGCTTGATGCATTGCTGATGCGTTACGTTGAATCATTGGTGTACCAGGGTGTGGTCGAAAATATTGCCTGTGAGATGTCCGCCCGTATGATTGCGATGAAAAGCGCATCAGACAATGCCGGCGACATTATCAGTGAGCTGCAGCTTGTCTATAACAAGGCACGTCAGGCGGCAATCACACAGGAAATTTCTGAAATCGTCAGTGGCGCAGCCGCTGTCTAGATTTCGGGTTAAAGAATTCAGATTAGAGAGGAAAGTAGCATGAGTCATGGCAACGTTGTGGAAGTCATCGGTGCCGTTGTCGACGTGGAATTCCCACGCGATAGCGTCCCTAAAATCTACGATGCACTGCTCGTCGACGATAAAAAGCTGACGCTGGAAGTGCAGCAGCAGCTGGGCGACGGAATCGTGCGTACCATCGCGATGGGTACAACAGATGGCCTGCGTCGCGGTTTGAGTGTTTCAAACTCCGGTGCGCCGATTAGTGTACCCGTGGGCCAGAAGACACTCGGTCGCATCATGAACGTGCTGGGCGAGCCAGTGGATAACGCCGGTGAAATCGGTGCTGAAAAGAGCATGCCGATCCACCGTGCACCACCTGCCTTTGATGAGCAGGCCGCCTCGGTTGAAATCCTCGAAACCGGTATCAAGGTTATCGACCTTATCATGCCTATCGCCAAGGGCGGCAAGGTTGGTCTGTTCGGCGGCGCCGGCGTGGGTAAAACAGTTACCCTGATGGAACTGATTCGTAACATCGCCGTTGAACACAGTGGTTTCTCCGTGTTCGCCGGTGTCGGTGAACGTACCCGTGAAGGCAACGACTTCTACTACGAAATGGAAGAAGGCGGCGTGCTTGACAAGGTCGCCCTCGTTTACGGCCAGATGAACGAGCCGCCGGGTAACCGTCTGCGCGTAGCACTGACCGGGCTGACCATGGCCGAACATTTCCGTGACGAAGGTCGCGACGTGCTGATGTTTATCGACAACATCTACCGTTACACACTGGCCGGTACCGAAGTATCCGCGCTGCTGGGTCGTATGCCTTCCGCCGTGGGTTACCAGCCTACCCTGGCTGAGGAAATGGGTGTGCTGCAGGAACGTATTACCTCCACCAAGACCGGTTCGATTACCTCATTCCAGGCCGTCTACGTGCCTGCCGATGACTTGACCGACCCGTCACCGGCCACCACCTTTGCTCACCTGGACGCGACTCTCGTGCTGTCACGTCAGATTGCCGAACTGGGTATTTACCCTGCTGTGGACCCGCTTGACTCTACTTCACGTCAGCTGGACCCGCTGGTTGTTGGCCAGGATCACTACGACACCGCCCGCGCCGTACAGGGCACCCTGCAGCGTTACAAGGAACTGAAGGACATCATCGCCATTCTGGGTATGGACGAGCTTTCTGAAGATGACAAGCAGACCGTGTCACGCGCGCGCAAGATGCAGCGCTTCCTGTCACAGCCCTTCTTCGTCGCTGAAGTCTTTACCGGTGCACCGGGCAAGTACGTCAGCCTGGCTGAAACGGTTCGTGCCTTTAAGGATATCCTTAGCGGCGAGTACGACACGCTTCCGGAACAGGCCTTTTACATGGTCGGTACAATCGAAGAAGCCGTCGAAAAAGCCAAAACGATATAAGATAGCCGACGAGGCAGAGAAATCATGGCAATGACAATACACGTCGACATCGTTAGTGCGGAAGAGGAAATCTTTTCCGGCACTGCCGAGATGGTCTATGCACCCGCCATCATGGGTGAGGTCGGTATTGCGCCGCGCCACACCCAGATGCTGACCCCGCTGAAGGCGGGTGAAGTACGTCTGCAGACAGAAGGCAAGGAAGAGCAGTTCTTCTACGTCTCTGGTGGCATGCTCGAGGTGCAGCCGCACGTGATAACAGTACTCGCCGACACCGCGCTGCGCGCCAGGGATATTGATGAGGCCGCAGCCCTCGAGGCGAAAAAGCGTGCTGAACAGGCCCTGAAAGACAAAACCGGCAAGATTGACTACGCCAAGGCCCAGGCCGAACTGGCGGAGGCTGTTGCCCAGCTGCGGACCATCGAAAGCCTGCGCAAGAAAAGGCACTAACGCCGGTATCGGCACCAATCTTCCATGAGTGGCACTATTACCCGCAATAAGGTGGTCGATATCACCTACCTCGTCAAAGATGATAGCGGTACGGCCATTGAGCAGAACGACATCCCGGTCAGCTATCTTCACGGCGTACAGGGAGAGCTGCTACCGGCGCTGGAAAAGGCGCTGCAGGGCAAGAAGGTCGGCGACACAATCGAGGTGCTGGTACCTCCCGCCGAGGGCTTTGGTGAATACGACGCGGAGCTGACCTTTACCGATCAGGTTGAGAATGTCCCGCAGGAATACCGTCAGATCGGGGCCCAGGCCCAGTTCGAGAACGACGCAGGCGAGTGCAAGACCTTTGTCGTCAGCAAGCTCGAAGGTGACCAGATTACCTTCGATGGCAACCACCCGTTTGCCGGCAAGACCGTGACCTTCATCGTTAATGTCAAGGCTGTCCGCGATGCCTCCGAACAGGAACTCGCTGAGGGCAGGCCTTCCCGGGACTATGCGCTGGAGACGACAAATCCCCCGCCGCTAGCCGACCGCCATTAAGTGACTTTCATTTGTACATGGCGGTTAATTTAGTAACAATGAAGCCATGACCTGCAACATCATAATTCTCGCGGCCGGTCAGGGTACGCGCATGCGCTCTGCCCTACCCAAGGTCCTGCATAAACTCGCCGACAAGAGCCTGCTCGAACACGTTTGCCAGACAGCAAATACCCTGGCACCGTCACAGTTGAATATCATTTATGGCCACGGTGGTGAGCGGGTCCGGCAAGCCCTTGTCGGCCTGCAAGCCAACTGGATAGAACAGGCCGAGCAGCTGGGCACCGGCCACGCCGTCACGCAGGCCCTGCCATATTTCGAGGATGACGAGACAGTCCTGATCCTGTACGGCGATGTGCCTTTAACCAAACAAGCCACTCTGCATGCCCTGCTTGATCAGGTCACCGCAACAAGCATGGGCCTGCTGACAATCGAATTGCCCGATCCGACAGGCTATGGTCGTATCATACGCGACGCTGCTGGCAAGGTTGAGCGCATCGTTGAACACAAGGATGCAACGGCAGCAGAGCGTGCCATCACCGAGGTAAATACCGGTATGCTGGCCGTTAACGGTGGCCGGTTAAAGGACTGGCTGGGCAAACTCGGAAACGACAATGCCCAGGGTGAGTATTACCTGACCGATATTATCGGTATGGCAGTCGCCGACGGTGTCGAGGTAAAGACCGTGCAGGCGAGCCATCGCTACGAGGTTGAAGGGGTGAACGACCGACTTCAACTGGCCCGCCTGGAACGATATTATCAAAGCATGAAAGCAGAAGAACTGATGCAGGCCGGTGTCACTCTGCGCGACCCGGCACGGCTGGATATACGCGGTGAACTAAAGTGTGGCCAGGATGTACAAATTGACATCAATGTCATTATCGAAGGTCGGGTCAGACTTGGTGATAATGTGCAGATAGGCCCGAATGTCATGCTCAAGGATTGCGTGATTGCCGCAGGTGCCCGTATCGAGGCTAATTGCGTTATCGAGCAGGCCGAGATTGGCGCGAGCAGTATTGTCGGTCCCTTTGCCCGCCTGCGCCCGGGTACGCGGCTGGCGGCAGAATCAAAGGTCGGCAATTTTGTCGAGATCAAGAACGCGACGATTGGCGAGGGCTCCAAGGTTAATCACCTGAGCTATATCGGAGACGCCCGCCTCGGCAAGGATGTGAATATCGGCGCCGGCACCATTACCTGCAATTATGATGGCGCGAACAAGCACCAGACCGTGATTGGCGACAAGGCCTTTATCGGTTCATGCAGCCAGCTGGTCGCCCCGGTCGAGATCGGCTCAAATGCAACAATCGGTGCCGGCTCGACCATCAGCAAAGACGCCCCGGCGGATGCCCTGACGCTAAGCCGCAGTCCGCAAAAGACGCTTAAAAACTGGCAACGGCCGACAAAGAACAAGGAGTAGGAATATGTGCGGAATTGTCGGTGCCATTGCCGAGCGGGATGTCCTGCCGATTCTCATCGAAGGGCTGAAACGCCTGGAATACCGTGGTTATGACTCTGCCGGGGTCGCGCTGATTGATGACCAGGGTTGCCTTGGCCGGGTGCGTAGCATCGGCAAGGTAAGGGAACTGGAAAAGGCGCTGCAAAGCATTCCTGCGAGTGGCCGTATCGGCATCGCGCATACGCGCTGGGCCACGCATGGCAAGCCCAGCGACAATAATGCACATCCGCACGTGTGCAAGAAAAGCGTCGCCATCGTGCACAATGGGATTATCGAAAACCACGAAGAGCTGCGCGCAAAACAGCTGCAGGCCGGGCATCGTTTCACCTCGGATACCGATACTGAGGTCATCGTCCACGCCATCCACGATCAGCTTGAGCAAGGCGCCGATTTGCTCACCGCCGTGCGCGAAACAATCAGTACACTGGAAGGCGCTTTTGCGCTGGGAGTGATCACGAACAGTGAACCCGATCACCTGATTGTGGCGCGGCGCGGCAGTCCCCTGGTTATCGGTCTTGGTCTTGGCGAAAACTTCATTGCCTCGGATGTCGCGGCCCTGTTGCCGGTAACACAGCGCTTCATCATTCTCGAAGAAGGCGACTTCGCCGAGATTACCCGCGACAGCATCAGGATCTTCGATAGCGAAGGTAATGCCGTCGAGCGCGCCGAACGCCAGAGTGAACTCAGTGCGGATGCCGTCGAGCGCGGCAAGTACCGCCACTACATGCAAAAGGAGATCTTTGAACAGCCGCAGGCCATTCAGCAAACCCTTGAGGGCCGCATCGGTGACGGACGCTTACTCGAGGACTGTTTCGGCGCCGGGGCGGCAGCGATTTTTGACAGGGTCAAGGCCATTCAGATTGTTGCCTGTGGCACGAGTTACCATGCCGGCCTGACAGCAAGCTACGGCTTCGAAGAACTGGCCGGACTGCCCTGCAGTGTCGAGGTAGCCAGCGAATTTCGTTACCGCCGACATGTCGTTGGCGAAGACACCCTGTTCGTTACGGTTTCCCAGTCCGGCGAAACCGCCGATACCCTGGCCGCTTTGCGTGAAGCAAAGAAAATGGGTTACGCCCATACCCTGTCGATTTGTAATGTGCCGGAGAGTTCGCTGGTGCGCGAGTCAGACCTGGTGCTGATGACACGGGCCGGGCCAGAGATCGGGGTGGCCTCGACCAAGGCCTTTACCACCCAACTGGTAGCGTTCCTGCTGCTGGTGATCGCACTGGGACGTCGGCATGGATTGACTGCCGAGACTGAGCACAAAATCGTCGAGCAGCTCGATCACCTGCCGGAGTGGATCGAGCAGGTATTATTATTAAATGACGAGATCGAGGTGCTCTCGCACCAGTTTGCCGACAAGCACCACGCCCTGTTTCTGGGCCGCGGCGCAGAATATCCGGTGGCAATGGAGGGGGCGTTGAAGCTGAAGGAAATCTCCTATATTCACGCCGAGGCCTACCCGGCCGGTGAGCTAAAGCATGGTCCGCTCGCGCTGGTCGATGCCGACATGCCGGTCATTGCCGTGGCGCCAAACGATGCCCTGCTTGACAAACTCAAGGCCAATCTCGAGGAAGTCAGTGCCCGCGGCGGCCAGCTAATCGTGTTTTCCGATGCCGGCAACGGCCTGAACAGCGGGGAACGGATGCAGGTGCTGCGTGTTGCGCCGACCGAACAGGCTGTCTCCCCCATCATCTACAGCGTCCCGCTGCAGCTCCTCGCCTATCACGTCGCGGTCATCAAGGGCACCGATATTGACCAGCCGCGGAACCTCGCCAAATCCGTAACCGTGGAATAATCAATAATACGAAGGTGGATATATGGTAATAAGACTAGTGGAGGAAAGAGATCTTGAGGAGGTAACTGAAATTGGTCATAGCTGGACAATTTCAGGTGAGCATCAGGATTATTCAAATGGTTTTTTAGTATCATCTTTTACGATGAAAGAATATAGAGAGTTTATAAAAAATGCTGAGTATTTCTACTTACTCGAGTATGAAGGAGAAATTCAAGCATTTTTATTGGCTTATAATAGCGATAGTATCTCAGACAATGAGACAGTAAATATTCTGCTCAAAACCAATGTCATTGAGGAATTTATTTTAATAAAACAAATATGTGTGAATAAAAATAGAAAAATAAAAGGTGCGGCAAGTAGACTTTATAACTATTTAAGTGAATTAAGGCCAGAAAGATCCCAGTTGGCCGTTATTGTGCTAGAACCAGTGAATGAGCATTCAATAGCTTTTCATGAAGATAATGGGTTCAGAAAGCTTTGTAATATAATTCCTCCGGCAGACAAAGATGGGGAGATAAGACGCAGAGGAGTATGGTATAGACCGCCAAAGAATCAGCCCGAGCACAGACCTGATATTAGGTACTTGCCAGTAGATAGTGACATAGATGTTTATCCAGTTATCGAGAAACAGGGAATGGCGATAAGTTTATATACCCATGAGGATAATCTTAACTGGACTAAGCTCGGCATGTTGCTAACATTTGTTTTTGCATTAGGCACAGCATTTAACCACTTTATAAATACACCAGTTATATCAACAGTAAGTGTAGTCGAGATTATATTTTTAATACTATTCGGAAATATTATAATAATTACCTTTTTTGTTAAGATCAAAAGCGGCATCAACTACATGGATGCTCATAAATGTAGAATAAAATTATTAGACAAACAGTTACAGGATTATAGTACTTTGCTAGTACCGATCATAAACCATACTAATATTTCTGAGACATCAGCCACAATAAGGTTGATGAAAGTGATTCCAATTTTGTGTGCAATAGGATGGGGGATGCTAAGTATATTGTTGATTTTTCATATTTTCTCATATGTGTAAATATCAATATATAAAGGCTCTTCCCCAGATGTGGTGGGTAAGATTTACCGTATAACACCATCAGGATAAAGATCCAGTCCGCCAAGGTGAA
>NZ_JAVVES010000023.1:0-36447 GCF_032250955.1 Sulfuriflexus sp.
GCCACTCGTCAGCGCAAAAGCAAGCTTTTGCCTGTTACCGTTCGACTTGCATGTGTTAGGCATGCCGCCAGCGTTCAATCTGAGCCAGGATCAAACTCTTCAGTTCAATCAATTGTGGTTACTTGAGGTAACCAAACTTTTTGATGAAAAGCTTCCTGACCAAATAAAATCACTAACTAATATAAATTACTTAGGTTTGACTTGGTTGGTTGCTTACATCGATTCATGGTGAAAACCAATCACGAAGCAAGCGCCCACACAAATTATCTTAATCCAAATTGTTAAAGAGCGATGCCGGCAGTGTTCCCCGACAAAGACGAACCATTGTATAGAAGGGTTCGCTAACATTCAAGTATTATTTTTCCCTTGAACGCCTCTGGAAGCCTTGCTGTTGCTGGCCTTGCGGCCGTGCTCAGTACCAGAGAGCGCGAGATTATACGCAGCTTTGCGTGTGGATCAACACTTTTTTCCAAATTGTTTTAAATAACTGCAAAAAAATTCACACGCCAACATAACTAGCTGTATTACAAGGAATAATATATTTTTACTGGCCACGCCGGGCACGCGCCTTTCTTAACTGGCGTAAAATGGATCGACACCTGCCTCGCACGGACCACTATTCCCGGGCTTGCAGTCGCCCGGTAGCAAGACGACTCCGCCTGGTTGTTGCTCTGCGGACGGTCAACTGCCGGCGCCGGTAACGGAGAAAGCGGCTTTATTGCAAACACACCCGCGCAAAACGCCGCTTGCCGACCTGGAAAACGTGGCAGTTACCGGCAACGAGATGCGGCTTCGACTCCACAACCTTTTCACCGTCCATTTTCACCGCCCCCTGCTTGAGCATGCGCATGGCCTCGGACGTGCTCTTTACCAGTCCGGCCTCCTTGAGCAGGTTGGCAAGCGGCATATCGGCGGCGAGGCTGAACTCGGGCATCTCGTCCGGTTGCATGCCCTTCTGGAAACGGGCGATAAAGTTTTCACGGGCCTGGTCTGCCGCTGCATGGTCGTGGAAACGCTCGATAATCTCCTCGGCGAGCAGGAACTTTACGTCCCGCGGATTCTTGCCCGTCTCGATAGCCTTCTTGAATTGCTCGATTTCTGCCTCCGACCGAAAGCTGAGTAATTCAAAGTACCGCCACATGAGCTCATCCGATATCGACATGAGCTTGCCGAACATCTCATCCGGGGCATCATTTATCCCTATATAGTTGTTCAGGGATTTTGACATTTTCTGTACACCGTCAAGTCCCTCGAGGATGGGCATGGTCAGAACAACCTGTGGTTTCTGGCCATAGGCCTCTTGTAATTGACGTCCTACCAACAGATTGAATTTCTGATCAGTTCCCCCAAGTTCGACATCGGCCTTCATCGCCACCGAGTCATAGCCCTGGATCAGCGGGTAAAGAAATTCGTGGATGGAAATAGACTGGCCACTGCTATAGCGCTTGTTAAAGTCATCGCGCTCGAGCATGCGCGCCACGGTATGCTTGGCGGCCAGTTCGATCAGCTCGCTGACATCCATCGCGTTCATCCAGCTCGAATTGAACATGACCAGGGTCTTTTCCGGGTCGAGGATCTTGAATATCTGCTGTTCGTAGGTCCTGGCGTTTTCGATCACGTCATCACGGGTCAATGGCGGGCGCGTGACGCTCTTGCCGGTCGGGTCACCGATCATGCCGGTGAAATCACCGATCAGGAACATGACTTCGTGACCCAGGTCCTGGAACTGGCGCAGCTTGTTGATCAACACTGTGTGTCCCAGATGCAGGTCAGGGGCTGTCGGGTCAAAACCGGCCTTGATACGCAGGGATTTGCCCGAGGCCAGGCGCTCCTCCAGTTCTTTTTCTACGAGTATTTCATCTGCACCGCGCTTTATCAGCGCAAGGGATTCCGCCACCGAAGCCATTCTTACCTCTTTATATGTCGCCATTGTCAAATTTGCACGCGCAAGGGTACCACAGCAATCAGCCTGCGCGCAGACCTTCAAAAAATCGGCTATTGACCCCTACTTATATAATCGCTATGGTTGTCTCTGTTGACAGAAAATGAATATATTTCCGTGAATTACCGTCCATTCATAAAGCTTGACTATAAGTCATGCGCACCAAAACAACACCGACTGTCAAGATACCTGTCATGGCGCCGTCGGCATATTGTTGTTTTTGCTGCCGCCATCAGCATTGTTGCCATACTGATCACCTCGGCGCCATTCGAGGCCGGGGCCACCCGCCATGAGAACCTCGCCGCTGAGCAACAGCCCGTTACCCGTTCGCTGCCACTCCCCACCGGAGAAGTGACGGAGAGCCAGGCGACTGTGTCAGAACCGGTCGTGACACCAGTTGCACAGGAAAGCACACCAGCAGTCGAGAACGGCGACGCGGTCAAGGTCAAGGTCAAGAATGGCGATACGCTGGCGGCGATCTTCGCCCGCAACAAGCTCTCTGCCACCGAATTGCACAATATCATGGCCCTCGGCAAGGCGACGCGGGACCTGCGCTATATCAAGCCCGGTAATACGATCCATATTCGCCGCGATAACGAGGGCAAATTACTCGAACTGGTTCACGAAAAAAACCGCCTCGAATCACTCCGCGTCAACCGCACTGAGAACGGCTTTGCGGCCCAGCAAGTTTCGCGCGAACCGGAAACCCGCGTTGCCTACGCCTCTGGCAAGATCGATAACTCTCTGTTTGAGGCGGCGCAAAAGAGCGGCCTGCCGCAGGCGGTGACCATGGAGCTGGCCGGGATCTTCGGTTGGGATATCGATTTTGCCCTTGATATCCGCCAGGGCGATGAATTCCGGCTCGTCTATGAAGAACAGTTTCTTGATGGCGAAAAGATTCGCAACGGCAATATCCTCGCCGCCGAATTCATCAGCAAGGGCCGAAGCTACCGCACCGTGCGTTACCAGGCCAGCAATGGCCGGGCCGATTATTACACCCCGGATGGCAAGAACATGCGCAAGGCCTTCCTGCGTAGCCCGGTTGATTTTCGCCGCATCAGTTCCCGCTTTGGCAAGCGCCACCATCCTGTGCTTAACCGCATGCGTATGCACAAGGGAGTGGACTATGCCGCCTCGAGTGGCACCCCGATTCGCGCCACCGGCGATGGCAAAATTGTCCACCGCGGCCGCAAGGGTGGCTACGGCAATACCGTCATCATCCAGCACGGCAACAAGTACAGCACCCTCTACGCCCACATGTCATCATTCAACCGCAAGGCGCGCAACGGTGGTCGGGTCAAACAGGGACAGGTCATCGGTTATGTCGGGGCTACCGGGCGCGCAACCGGCCCGCATCTGCACTATGAGTTCCGTGTCCACGGCACTCACCGCAATCCACTTACGATCAAGCTACCGAGTGCGGATTCGATTAACAAGAATCTGAAAGCTGATTTCCTCAGGCAGACACGTAAACTGATTGCACAACTTGATGGTCTGCAACGTATCCACGTTGCCCTTGCCGAGACGCCTTGAGGTCATCACAGGCAGGGAGAGCACAAGATGGCGGAGCTTTATATCGGTCTTATGTCCGGCACCAGTCTCGATGCCATCGATGCGGTGCTCGTAGACTTCAACAACGACGGCCTGCGATTACTCTCTGCTCACAGTGAGCCACTGCCCGATGCCCTGCGCAAAACCCTGCTCGCACTGAATCGCCCCGCAGCGGGGGAGATTGCGCGCATGGCACAGGCCGATGTCGAACTCGGCAAACACTTTGCACAGGTCGTCAACAAACTCCTCGCCCGGCATAACATGGCCTCGAGCGAAATCCGTGCCATTGGCAGTCACGGCCAGACCATTCGGCATAATCCCGCTGCCGACAGTCCGTATACCCTGCAAATAGGCGATCCAAATACGCTTGCCGAACTCACCGGCATCACCACCGTTGCTGACTTCCGTCGACGCGACCTCGCTGCCGGTGGCCAGGGTGCCCCGCTCATGCCGGCCTTTCATGCCGCCCGGCTGCGCGTGAATGATGTTGATCGTGTCATCATCAATATCGGCGGCATGGCCAATATCACCCTGTTACCGGCCAATCCGGACAAACCTGTAACCGGTTTTGATACCGGCCCCGGTAACGTGCTCATGGATGGCTGGTATCAAAGACATCAAAAAGGCAACTTCGACAAGGGTGGCCACTGGGCAGCCAGCGGCAAGGTAGACGAGGCCTTCCTGCAACGCCTGCAACGCGACAAGTTCTTCAGCCTCGCCCCGCCCAAGTCCACCGGCCGTGATCACTTTGATATGCGCTGGCTCGACAGGCTCATAAAGCGCCACGGCAAACGCCTGCAACGCAAGAACGTCCAGGCCACGCTCTGTGAGCTCACCGCCTCGAGTATCGCCAGTGCCATTCATGAATATGCAGCCGAAGCCGAGGAGGTCATCGTGTGTGGTGGTGGCGTACACAACACCGCCCTCATGTTCAGACTGCAGGCCCTGCTCACCGGCAAACGACTCGTGTCCAGCGAAGACTTCGATATCGACCCGGACTACATGGAGGCGATCGGCTTTGCCTGGCTGGCAAAACAGACTCTCGATGGCAAGCCGGGGAACCTGCCATCGGTGACGGGGGCGAGTCACCCTGTGGTGTTGGGAGGGATTTACCCTGCCTGATTTTTTTCTTTAAAGGCTTTTAAAAATCTTAAAAACCTTTATCCGTAACGTCGAATTACGCTAACCCTAATCCAGCTTCAAAACTGCTGCTCACAGAATCCCTTTAGGCTTACACCATAGAACCTGATTTCTGTATTTATACGAGCTTCTTAGGCTACCTGGTTCACCACTCAAAGAACCCTTTCAGGCTTCGTTATGAGTACCTCAACCATCTCCGATGGTTCGAGGCAAAAGCCCGGCGATGCCGGGCTTCTCCAAACAAATCAAACAATAATCACCGCTTATCGAGCGGAATATAATCCCGCATCGGCTCACCCGTATAGACCTGTGTCGGCCGGAAAATGCGGTTATCACGCAACTGTTCACGCCAATGCGCCAGCCAGCCGGCGGTACGGGCAATCGCGAAGATCGAAGTGAACTGATCAGTCGGTATCCCCATTTCCTGGTAAAGAATCCCCGAGTAGAAATCGACATTGGCAAAGACACCCTTGCTGCTCAACCGATCTTCAGCGGCCTTTTCTACGGCCATCGCGGTTTCAAACATTATGTTGACTTCGTCACTGCGGGTATCAAGCAGGTCTTTTACCAGCTTCTGCAGGATGGTCGCACGTGGATCCTTGGTCTTGTATTCACGGTGACCCATCCCCCAGATGACCTCCTTGTTGGCCAGTTTGCTGTCCACAAACTCTTCGGCCTTGTCTGGTGAGCCGACTTTTTGGAGCATTTCCAGGACCTTCTGGTTGGCGCCACCATGCAAGGGACCTGACAATGTCCCGATCGCCGAGGCCATGACACTGTTCGGTGCCGCCAGGGTTGAGCCGGTCACCAGCATGGCAAAGGTCGAGGCATTGATGGTGTGCTCGGCATGCAGAATCAGGCAAATATCGAGGATACGCGCCAGCGACGGGTCCGGTTCGTTGCCGCTGAGCATGTACAGAAAATTCTCTGCATAGGAAAGGTCACTACGTGGTGGTATCGGATCATAGCCGTTACGGATGTGTTCCCACATGGCTACGATGGTCCCCATCCGCGCCAGGATCTTCACGGTCATGGTATGGACGTAATTAAGGTCTTCTGCCACGTCACTACCGGTCAGGCGCTCACCGCTCGGGTAAAACATGCCGAGGCTGGCCACGGCTGTTTGCAGCATTTCCATCGGGTGGCCCGTGGCCGGCAGGGTCATCATCAACTCACGTATATGATATTTCAGGGCACGGTTACGACAGAGTTGATTGTCGAAATCCGCCAGTTCGCTCTTCGTCGGCAATACACCGTCGAGCAGCAGCAGGGAGGTCTCCTCAAAGGTACTGTATGCGGCCAGCTGTTCAATCGGATAACCACGATAGGCTAATATGCCATGTTCGCCATCGATATCAGAGATATTCGAGCGGGTGGCCGGTATGCCCTCAAGGCCTGGCAGGTATTCATTCATGTATTTCGTCCAGATTGGTCACAGGGCGGTAAGCATACCAAAAAAACCCTGTTTTGGCCTCATACACCAGAACGCAACAAGGCGGGACCTGCCATCAGGTTCCCGCCTTGTTAGGGATGATTATTGTTAATTCAGTTAGCTATACTGAAAATGATGAGCCGCAACCACAGGTGGTGGCGGCATTCGGATTCTCAATGATGAAACGCGCCCCTTCCAGGTTGTCAACATAATCGACCGTTGACCCCTCGAGGTACTGGATGCTCATCGGGTCAACGACCAATGACACACCTTCGGTCTCAACCATCAGATCGCCGTCGTTGACGTTCTCGTCAAACGAGAAACCGTACTGGAAGCCGGAACAACCGCCACCCGTGATAAAAACCCGCAATTTCAGGTCGTCACGACCCTCGTCTACCATCAGCTTTTTTACCTGATGGGCCGCATTGCTGGTAAAACTCAATTCTGAACTTGCTGCAGTCATGATGACACCCCGCTAAAATCACTCATTTGGCATATATTAGCACTTCATGAAATACCAACGATACCTTATCTTGACTATTTTAGTCAAGAACTCTCCGCCAGCTGCCCGGAAGTGGCCGGGCTGCTCGAGACACTCGCCTTGCTCACCGGCTGGCGGGCATTATCGGATTCATGCACCAGGTTGCCATTGACTTCGGCCCCCATCGCCATTTCGATGAGCTTGTAGTACACATTGCCGTTAACCCGCGCATGACTGGCCAGCTCCACGCCTTCACTGGCGTGCACATCTCCGTGCACCGTGCCATTCAGGTTGATATGCGGCACACGCACCTCGCCTTCAATGCGGCCATGTTCGCTCAGGCGCAGAATCGAGGACGTACCGGCCTCAGCGGTAACATTACCCTTGATAACACCATCTATGTGCAAACCACCCGTAAAATGGATATCACCCTGTAATTCTGTGTTGCGTCCAACGAGGGTCTCGACCTTCATTGAAGCGCTGCGTTTTTTCTTACCATTTCCAAACATGGTATTTCCACTCCCGAGTCGCAGGCCATGCCTGCATATGATAATTTCAGGATAGCATTATGCCCCTTTTTGTTACAGTCGCAAGCTTCTCATGACGGGGCTGTTAAATTGTTCACATATAAGAAAAGTATACCATCGGACTGGCCTAATGGGCTTGTCTTATGTCACAATTTATCATTAACTTGGTCAAGTATATGGTTATCATCCGCATCTCATGAAAAGACACTATTTTCTATATCTGCTCCTCGCCGTCAATGGTCTCGCCCAGGCCGATCTGAATCAGGCTGAGGCACTCCTGAAGCAAGGTCAGGCCGGTGAGGCACTGGCTCTCGTTGAGCAGGAATTGCGCTCCGATGCGGATAATCTCACGGCCCGTTTCCTGCAAGCCAGGCTCCTCGTGCAACTGGAGCGGCAGGCGGAAGCCGTCGCGGCGTATGAAGCCCTGACCCGGGACCATCCTCAACGACCGGAACCCTATAACAACCTCGCGGTACTTTATGCCGCACAGGGCAAGCACAACAAGGCCCGCGATGCCCTGCTCAATGCCATCAATACTCACCCCAGTTATGCCACCGCCTACGAGAACCTCGGAAACATCTATACCAAGATGGCCATTAGCGCCTATAACAAGGCTCTCGAACTCGACAAACAACAGCGCCCTGCGCCAATCAGCCTGGCGGCGATTGGCAAGATAGCCGATGGCCCGTCAGGCCCGCCACCGGTAACCCCGCTCACCCCGCCACCCGCTCATGCCGTAGGTAAAAGCACCACAAGTATCGAGGATGAAATCAAACTCATTATTGATACTGTTAATGGCTGGTCAAATGCCTGGGCAGCCCAGAACGTGGATGGCTACCTGGCCTATTACGCACCTGAATTCCACCCGCATAATGGGCTGTCACGAAAACAATGGGAGGCGCAGCGTCGGCAACGTTTACGTGCACCCCGCTTTATCCGCATCAGCATTCGTGAACCCGAAGTAAAAATACTGGGCAGCACCACGGCAAAACTTGTCTTTGAGCAACGTTATGAATCCGATCGCTACCAGGATGCGGGTAAAAAGGTCTTGTTAATGGAAAAAACAAATGGCCAGTGGCAAATCCTGCGTGAGTACAACGCCTGATTTGTGCCCACAACAAAATGCCTGAAGTATTATGAAAGCCGTGTATCACAACAAACAACTATTTCAGGGCCCGGCCAGGGGACTACTCTGCGGACTGCTGTTGGTACTGCCGGGTCTGACGGTCAATGCCGAAGCCGTGTATGGCAACGATTATGAACAATCCCTCGTCCTGAGCCTGGATGACCTGACACAACAGCGTATTGACCCTGCCTTTGCGCGCATCGAACGACTCGTCGAAGATAACCCCAAGTTCCGCCTCGCCCAGCTAATCTATGCCGACCTGTTACTTGCCAAGGCCCAGCGCGCGACTGATTTTGGCGCATACCCGCAGGCCACCAGGGCGCAATTACAGGGGCTGCGTGATGAAGCGCGCAAACGCTGGCAACATTATTCGACCCCGAAACAGGGTGATGTCCTGCCGGCCAGTATGATCCGTCTCGACCCTGAAACGAAACACGCCATACTTGTCGATCTGGGTAATTCCCGTCTGTATATATTCAAAAACAATCATGGCGTCCCGGAACTGGTTGAGGATTATTATGTTTCAATAGGCAAACGTGGTGCCGATAAACTGGTACAGGGTGACAAAAAGACCCCGGTCGGCGTGTATGCCATTACCCGCTTTATTGCCGACCAGAAGCTCCCGGACTTCTATGGCTCGGGGGCGTTTCCGATTGACTATCCGAATCGCTGGGATCGCCGCCTGGGCAAGACGGGTTACGGCATCTGGTTACACGGTACACCGGTAGATACCTATAGCCGGCCGCCGCTGGCCAGTGACGGCTGTGTGGCGATCAGTAATGATGAATTTACGCGCCTGAAACCCTTCGTCCAGATACGACAGACGCCCGTGGTGATCACGCAAGGCGTCAACTGGATCCCGCGTGCTGAATGGTTGCAGCGTCAGAAGCATTTTTCGGCGTTACTCGACAGCTGGGAAAACGACTGGGAAAGCAGGAACAGCCAGGCCTATCTTGCCCATTACTCAGTGTCGGATTTCAAGAGTGGTAACTACAATTACGCCCGCTGGGCAGAACACAAGAGCCGGGTTAACAGTGCGAAGGAATATATTCGCGTCGAACGCTCAGCGGTGAATATCTTTGCCTACCCCGGCGTGGAAAATATGCTTGAGGTCACTTTCCACCAGCAATACCAGAGCAACAACTACAATAACAGCAGTTCCAAGCGCCAGTACTGGAAAAAGGAACCTGATGGCCGCTGGCGGATTATCTACGACGGGCCGGCCTGATCCTCTCCGGCTACAGTTGGTATTCGCACCTCCGCCTTGCGCGGGGTATTATTTTGCAACCACCTTACCAGGTCTACCCAGATATGCGATATCTGGGCTGGCGTCGGCATGATGCCAGCATGCGGCAGCTCTATCGTAATCACCGGGATCTTGTTTTCCACCCCGGCATAGTTGCCCAGTGAGCCGGGGTAGGCACCAAGCAGGTTCAGTGACAGATGCCCCAGTCTCTTCGGGGCCCGCGGGGGGCCATCAAAGTCGAGTACGCCATAGGGCGCATGCACGGAAACGATGGCATCTGGCCGGAACTCCTCAATAAGCTCGTATAACCAGCGGGACTCGGGTTCGCTCAAGGCCGCCTTGCCCGGGTAACGTCGTGGATTCCTGTAGGTGCGCTTGACCCAGTAGCGGTTTGTTTCTTCTTCCCAGTTATGGGTGGGGAAGTTACGATTCAGATCCACGCCGTTGGCATTCATGCGCCTGGATTTGCCCTGCAACAGGCCATCGGGGTTCAGCAAGGGCACAACCTTCCAGTGAAACAGGCCGGAATGATACTGGTCAAGCTTGTTCATCCACTTGAACACCACGCTCACGGATGAATATTCATCACCGTGAATCCCGCCAATCATCAGTACCCGCGACTGTGGCTGGCGTCCGTCGAGAGGCGGATATTCCTTCATGAGGATGGGTGTGCCCTGGATGGATCTTGCCTCAGTCAGTTGCAGCCCGGCATCGCACTCGGCATATTTAACGCTCGCCAGTTTGCCTGCAATGCGTTGGCAGACATCCGCCACCTGCAGCTCGGTGGCCGATACTGTCGGCATGGCCGCCATGGCGGCCAACAGTATAAAGGCGCGCCCGGCCGCTATCATAGTGCCGAGACTTTCACTGCGCCGTTGCTGCTCAGCCCCGTTCCCGTCCAGCCGAAGGTCTTGTCCAGAGTCACGCGGTTTGATTTCACCTTGATGTTCACACGGCTGGGCACAAAGCCTTCGGGAAGAATCAGATCACCCTCGAATCTCTGGAAGTACTTGAACCGGAAAGGGATGTCAGCCTGCTTCTCAATGCTGACATCGGCCAGCTCCATGGTTTTGCGTTTGCCGTTTTGCACGCCCTCTATCTGTATGTCGACCTTGCCACGGGTAACACGGTTGTTCTTAATCACCTGCGTCAAAACCAGTTTGTAACGATACGTGTCATTTTCCGCGGCGGGGATGATCTGGAAGCGCTGAATACGCAAACCCCGGGAGGATTCACGCGGTGCCACGATACTGCGATAAAAGGCCACTTCCTCCTTCAGCTCGAGAATTTCAGCCTGCAGGCCGCGGAGTGAATCATCCACTTCCGAATAGGCATGCAGTTCAATTTCACTACTGCGTTTACTGGCGACCAGTTGTTGCTGCAGTTGCTCCAGTTCCCCGGTCAGCTTTTCAAGCTGTTCATGCATTTCTTCCCGCTCGTTTTCCAGCGAGGCGAAATCAAAATTGGCCCGCGAGTGTCCGTAGTCATAAACGAGGAAACCGCCGGCCAGCACAGCAAATACCAGTGCCGCGATCAATATCCAGCGTTTTAAGGGGTCATGCTCACTTATTATCAGTTGTGGAGTCTTCATTGCGGCAATCTACGGCAACAATGCCACGCCGTCGAGACCGGCCTTTTCATCCTCTCCAAACATGATATTCATATTTTGCACCGCCTGACCGGCAGCCCCCTTTACCAGGTTATCAATCACCGATAAGACGACCACGGTGTCACCGTCCTGCGGACGGTGCACGGCTATGCGGCAGTTATTGCCGCCGCGCACAGTACGTGTTTCGGGATGACTGCCGGCAGGCAGGATGTCGACAAAGGCCTCGTTGCGGTAGCGCTGTTCAAACAGCGCCTGCAGGTCGACATCGGTATTTTTCAAAGTCGCGTACAAGGTCGCGTGAATACCACGGGTCATGGGCATCAGGTGGGGCACAAAGGTCAGGCCAACGGGCTGTGCCGCCAGGGACGTCAGCACCTGCCTGATTTCAGGCAGGTGCCGGTGACCCTGCACCCCGTAGGCCTTCACGCTTTCATTGATCTCGCTCATGAGAAGCCCGACTGTCGCGGAGCGGCCAGCGCCACTGGCACCGGACTTGCAGTCTGCAACCAGACGCTCAAGGTCGATCAGGCTGTTTTCGATTAATGGCATAAAGCCCAGTTCCACGGCGGTAGGATAACAACCGGCATTGCCGATGAGACGGGCATCGCGAACTGCCTCACGGTTGATTTCCGGCAGGCCGTACACAGCTTCCGCGAGCAACTCAGGGCAGGCATGCGTCATTCCGTACCACTGCTCCCACAGGGCCGCATCCTTGAAGCGGAAATCCGCTGCCAGATCGATAACCTTGACACCGGCCTCAAGCAGGGCGGGGGCATGCTGCATGGCGATGCCATTCGGCGTGGCAAAAAACACCACATCGCAATCCGTCAAGCTGGCGTCATTCGGATCACTGAAGGCAATATCAACGTGACCGCGCAGGTTGGGGAAGATATCGGCAACCGGCGTACCTGCCTCGGCGCGCGAGGTGATAGCCTGCAACTCCGCCTGCGGATGCATGGCCAGTAAGCGCAGTAATTCCACGCCGGTGTAACCTGTGCCGCCCACTATGCCCGTCTTGATCATCAACCCTGTACTCCCAACCAATATAAAAACTACCCGCATGATAAGGACTGACGCGTGCAGAGTGAAGCCCTAAAACGGGATCCGGCTGGTTAAACAAACAAAAAAAAAGCGGCCGAAGCCGCGGAGTTTGCCTTAATCATTATTATTATTAGTTTGTTGTTATTTTTATATATTAAAACCGGGCTCGTAATACTACGAGTGCGGCTAATCTAGCCAAAAGCCTTACCCGCGTCAAGTTATTGATTTTATATTACTTTATAAGCATATCCTTAAATACCATAACATCTGCATTAAGCGAAAGACCGTCAGGGTTTTGCCCTTAAAGATTGTCACTCGAGCCTGTACAGGCTTAATGATAAGATGTTTATTTTCTGCCAGAAGGTTAAAGAACTTGCTCTCAGCCCTGCAAACAGGCCTTAACAAGTTGTTCTGTACCACAACATGGAAGGTCCGCCTGGTTTTCTGGTTCAGTGCCATCCTGGTCGGAATCGCTGCAACGATCTTTGCTCTCGCCAGCGAACATGTGCACGGCCTGTTCAAGCAGATTCTTGCCATCTCTCCCTATTTGCCGCTGTTGCTGACTCCCCTGATGCTAGTGCTGGTCGCCTGGCTGACACGGCGTTTCTTCCCCGGCGCACAGGGCAGCGGCATTCCACAGACAATTGCCGCCATCGATATGCACGACCATGGACTGCGTTCAGCGTTGCTCTCGCTGCGTATTGCGGTAGGTAAAATTCTCCTTACCCTGCTGGGCCTGCTGGGTGGGGCATCGATCGGGCGCGAAGGGCCGACGGTTCACGTGGGTGCCGGCATCATGTTCTCAATGGGAAACCTTGCCCGGTTTCCACACCATTATATGGATCGGAGCCTGATACTTGCCGGCGGTGCTGCCGGGGTAGCTGCGGCTTTCAATACGCCACTGGCGGGGATTGTCTTTGCGATAGAGGAAATGAGCCGGTCCTTTGAACAACGTACCAGCGGCACTATCCTCACCGCCGTCGTCATTGCGGGCATTACGGCTATTGCCATACAGGGACCTTATACCTATTTTGGCGTCAGTAGCGCGACACTGCCAATAAGCAGCAGCTGGTTAGCCGTGCTCGTTTGTGGCGTAGTGGGTGGCGGCCTCGGTGGACTATTCAGTCGAATGCTGATTCACGGCACTCAGTGGATGAGTCCACTGCATATGAAATACCCGCTGCGAATCGCCGCCATCTGTGGGCTGGGCATAGCAGTCATCGGCCTGCTCTCCGGCAGCACGACCTATGGCACCGGTTATGAAGAAGCGCGCCTGCTGATTACCGGCACCGGTAACCTCGATCCTGTCTATCCCTTAATGAAGTTTCTCGCCACTATTGTCTCTTACCTGAGCGGGATCCCCGGCGGCATCTTTGCCCCCTCGCTGGCGACAGGTGCCGGTGTCGGGGCATTCCTGGCAGAATGGTTCAACACAGTACCGGTCGAGGCTATCGTCTTGCTCGGTATGGTTGGCTATTTCACTGGTGTTGTACAAACGCCCATCACCGCTTTTGTTATCGTAATGGAAATGACGGGTAACCACGGCATGCTGCTCCCGCTGATGCTGACCGCCCTGATCGCCCAGGGCACCTCCAGACTGGTTTGTCCGGAACCCATCTACCAGGTTCTCGCCGGCCCCTTCCTGGCAAAGCAGGCGCCGGCTGAATCACCCGACGAACCGAACGAAGACCCTGATAAATCAGTAAGATAGCCAGGCGATATTTCATCATGCAAGGCAAACACTGTAGTATTATCTATATTCCAGACCGGCAAAAGGCACCGCAGTAATGGATATTGTTGAAATTATCGCGCTCACGATGGGCGTAGCCTGGGCCAGCGGCATCAACCTCTATGCCGCCATCTTCGTGCTGGGCTGGATGGGCGGTAGCGGTGACCTGATCCTGCCTGAAGATCTGCAAGTCCTGACCAGCCCGATGGTTATGGGTGCAGCGGGCTTTATGTACTGCGTCGAATTCTTTGTTGACAAGACACCCGGCGTGGATACCGGCTGGGATGCCATTCACAGCTTTATTCGCATCCCGGCCGGTGCCATGCTCGCAGCGAGCGCTGTCGGTGATGTCACCCCTGCCGTGGAAATCGCTGCCGCCATCCTCGGCGGCACACTGGCTACAGGTTCACACCTGACCAAGGCCGGTAGCCGGGTCATGATTAATACCTCACCTGAACCCTTTTCGAACTGGGTCGCATCCATCACCGAGGACGTTCTGGTTATAGGCGGACTGTGGACAGCCCTGAACCATCCCTTGCTGTTTATCGCCTTGCTGATAGTATTCATTATCCTGATGATCTGGTTATTACCGAAACTCTGGCGCGGCATTAAAGGCGTGTTCCGCTTCATCGGACGTGTACTGGGGATCGTCAAAGACGAAAAACCCGTCGTACCGCCAGACATAGACAAGCCGGTAGCTACCACTGCGTTACCCCGGTCACCACCTGACAAATAGACTTACTGAAACCCATGAAAAAGCTTAAAGACTCCCTTATCGCGCTGGTCGTGCTGGCCCTGATCGGCCTGCTCGGCTACCTCTGGTTCGCCCCGGCCGGGTTGCGCCAGGTCCCTGATATCAGCCTGACTACGCTGGACGGCTCGAAACTGGCCCTCAAAGACTTGCGTGGCAAGCCCGTGCTCGTGACCTTCTGGGCCACGACCTGCCCCGGCTGTATCGAGGAGATGCCACACCTGGTCGAACTGCATAATGAATATGGTCCGCGCGGCTTCAGGATGATCGGCATCAGCATGCCCTATGACCCGCCGAACCAGGTCTATGAACTCGTCAAGCATCGTCAGCTGCCCTACACTATTGCGCTCGATATCGAGGGTGAAGCGACCCGGGCCTTTGGCGATGTTCGCCTGACCCCGACCACGTTCCTGATCGCCCCCGATGGACGGATCGTCCAGCACAGTATCGGCGAGCTGGATATGCCTGCCATGCGGGCGAGGATCGAGGGCATGCTGGCCTCCACGCAAACAGGCGGATATTGACATGCTCTGGGTTGAAGCCTTCCACATTATCTTCATGGTTACCTGGTTCGCCGGACTGTTTTACCTGCCACGGCTGTTCGTCTACCACGCCATGAGCGAGGACGCTGTCAGCAACGAACGCTTCAAGGTCATGGAGCGCAAGCTGTTCTTCGGCATCATGACGCCGGGCGGCATTATCACCATCGCCCTCGGCCTGTGGATGCTGTTCGACTATGCCTGGCAGGCCTATGCCGACGATGGCTGGTTGCACCTGAAGCTGGCACTGGTTGTCGTATTGGTCATTTACCATCTCTACTGCGGCAAGTTGCTCATCGATTTCCGTCATGACCGCAACCGCCACGGCCACGTATTTTACCGCTGGCTGAATGAATTCCCGGTCTTGCTCCTGATCGCCGTGGTCATCCTGGTGGTCGTCAAACCTTTTTGATACGGCTATAATCGCCGATTCGATAAAGCTGGAATTAAGGAAAGTGAATCATGGCGAAAATGGTGCAATGTGTCGTCCTCAAGCGCGAAGCTGAAGGCCTGGAAACCCCTCCCCATCCCGGTGAATTGGGGCAACGAATCTTTGAAAATGTTTCTGCCGAGGGCTGGAAGCAGTGGCTGGAACGCCTGACCACAATCATGAACGAGAATGGTTTGAGTACCGCCGACCCACGCAGTCTCGAGGTTATCGAGGCCCACATGCGCGGCTTCTTCTTTGGTGAAGGTGATGCCGGCCAATTGCCACCTGGTTATAGCCCCGGCGGTAGCAGGAAATAACCTCGACTATGAACACAAAAAAAGCCGATGACGACA
This sequence comes from Sulfuriflexus sp., assembly GCF_032250955.1. Taxonomy (NCBI): domain Bacteria; kingdom Pseudomonadati; phylum Pseudomonadota; class Gammaproteobacteria; order Chromatiales; family Granulosicoccaceae; genus Sulfuriflexus; species Sulfuriflexus sp. The sequence goes on from NZ_JAVVES010000023.1 coordinate 15,898, forward strand.
ATGCTCAGCAGGGCCGAAATAAACATCGCGATGGCGATGGTGATCTGGAAATTCAGGGCCTCTTTCGACTGTCCATCCAAAAAAGCTGGTGAAAATACCCGACAAGTAGAGTTGCACTTACAAGTTGAATTCAAGATCGAATAAAGTGTAAAAATCGGTGCCTTGAATGTAAATCTGAGAACCCGGCTATTGACCGGCGTGCAGGCGGAACAGGGGAGCGGTGACAATCTTTAGTTTTGCATGCGCCTCCCGCAAGGCCTGTTCTGCTTGTGCCGCATCTTCGGTAACGGCATAGATGAAACCAAGATAACTCGAACCATCCGGCACAGGTAACAGTTCATGACCTTCGCGCACACTGATGACCAGTTCCGCGATGCCCTCGACAGCCTGTGCCGCCAGCGTGCCTTCAACCCGGCGCAGGATCCCGGCCTCCGCTATCGGGATCATTAATACACCCGCACCGCCACTGAATTTACTGCATGGCAATGGCTGCCCCAGTGCCTGCGCCAGCACCAGTGTTTCCAGGCGCTGCCCCGTGGCCAGTTCAACCAGACGGGCACACTCACCACCGATCGTGCGTGCCGCCACTTCCATGACCCAGACCCGGCCGTGTGCATCGATGCGCACTTCCGCATGCACCGGCCCCTGCTGCAGGCCATAGGCACGGCAGGCGTCAGCGACAGTCTTGTGTACGGCCCGCTGCAAGCCCTCATTATGGCGCGAGGGGGTTATATAATAAGTTTCTTCAAAAAACGGCCCCTGCAAGGCGTCCGGTTTATCGAACAGGGCCAGCTGCTGCAACTCGCCATGATCAAGCAGGCCTTCGTAGGCGACCTCGATTCCCTCTATGTAGTCTTCAACCAAGACATAACGGCCTTCTTCGGCGTGTTGGTTATCACGCAGGATAGTTTCAATCCGCGCCGCCGCCCGGGAAAAGGCCGCCGCGTCATCCGCGCGGATAACACCGCGACTGGCTGACAGGGCCAGTGGCTTCAGGACACAGGGATAGCGCAGTTTGCCCAGCTGCGCGGCGAGTGGTTGCTGCAAGTCGAGCAGGAAATGGGACGGCACCCTGACGCCTGCCGCTAGTAGACAGGCCCGCGCCTTATCCTTGCGACGGGCGATCGCTGCGGCCCCTGGCGGGTTATAGGGCAAGCCGAAAATCGCAGCGGCCTGACAGGCCAGCTCGCTACTGTGATCGTCACTGCCGATCACCGCGCTAAACGGTGTAGACAGGTGAGCCTGTTGAAGCACGGCAAGGGCTGCAGCGGGTTCGTCAAAGTCGATATGCAGGCCTTCGCTGATGGCCGACACAAGCGAGTGCCTGCCAGCCGAGGCCACGGTGACCTCGACACCAAGCTCCTGTGCCGCCAACAGGTAGGGCGCAATGCGGTAACTGTTATGTGGCGCGAGCAATAACAGACGCGGTACGGATGCTGACATGGCGGCAGGATAACCCATATAGTCAACGAAGGCATGAGCAGTGGCTACCACTCAAACAGTGCCGATTAAGATGCACTTGTGCGCCCACCCTGCGTGTGACGCACTGACCGGGCAAGCCGGTCAAGGCATGCCCGGTCAGGCCTTTTTGGGGCCGATCCAGACCTGCTGAACGTTAACAAATTCCAGGATGCCGTGTGGGCCCAGTTCACGCCCATAACCGGAGCGCTTGATACCGCCACTCGGCAGGCGCGGATCTGTTTTCACCAGTCCATTAATGGTTACCTGGCCGGCCTCGATATCCCGTGCCATGCGTTCCGCCCTGGCGACATCGGCGCTCCAGATCGAAGATGCCAATCCGTAAGCCGTATCGTTGGCGATGGCTAATGCCTGCTCGGCTGACTCGGCCTTCATCACCACCGCAATCGGGCCGAACGTCTCTTCACAGGCGACCTGCATTTGCGGCGTGACATCCACCAGCAATGTCACCGGGTAGAAAAAACCCGGACCAGCGGGCATTTCGCCACCCAGCAGACAGCGACCGCCCTGTTCAACCGTCATGCTTACCTGGCGATGCAGCCCCTCGCGCAGATCGGCACGCGCAATGGGGCCGACCTGGGTCGATTCCTCGGCCGGGTCGCCCATTTTCAGGCTCGCCAGGTGCTGGTGAAACTTGCCGATAAAATCGGCATAGACGGGTTCTTCCACGATAATCCGTTTGGCGGCGATACAGGATTGTCCTGCATTGATAATGCGCGACAGAGCCAGCGCCTCAGCCGCGGCATCGAGATCAGCATCGGTCAGTACCAGGCTCGGGTCCGAGCCGCCCAGTTCGAGCACGGCCGGTTTAATCTGTTTTGCCGCCAGTGATGCAACCTGGCTGCCGGCAGAACTGGAACCGGTTAACGATACGCCCTGTACCGCATCGTGCTCGAGCACCTGTTGCACCTGTTCATTTTTAATCCGGATATTTTGCATCAGGCCGGCCGGCGCGCCGACCTGCACAAACAGATCGGCAATGGCCTCACCGCAGGCCGGCACATGCGAGTCGTGTTTCATCAGGCACGTATTCCCGGCCATGATGGCTGGTGCACAAAAGCGAAAGGCCAGCCAGAACGGGGCGTTCCACGGCAAGATCCCCAGTATCGGTCCCAGCGGCAGATGCTGCACGTAACTATGGGTGGCATCGGATGGCAGCGACTGCGGTGCCAGATAACCGGCGCCATGCTCGGCATAGTGCTCGGCACACGAGGCCGCCTTCTGTACTTCCGCGCGCGCCTCTTTAATCGGTTTACCCATTTCATCGGTCATGAGACGGGCAAGACGTTCCTCATCACGGCGCATTAAGCCGGCAACCTGGTTTAACAGCAACGCCCGCTCGGCAAAGCCGGTTTTGCGCCAGTCAGCAAAGGTTTCCGCCGCACGATTCAGGCACTGCTCAAGGCTGTCACTATCGAGCACCTCATAACGATGTAACTCGATACCCGTGGCTGGATTGGTTGCTATATACATAGGACCTCTTTATTCGTTAACGGGTTGTTTGCTTTCCGGAAGCGTTTTCTCCGGCGTAAATTCCGTCTTCACCGTGAAATCCTGTTCCACATCATCAAAGAATGAACCACAGCCATCTTCAGTAATATAAAAAGTATCGGAGATACCGCATGACTTGTCACCATCTATCCCCCACATCCAGGGTATGACATGAAAGGTCATGCCCGCCTGCAGGATATCCGACTGCCCCTGGTAGAGACTCAGAATATAGCCCTCATCCCAGCTTGGCGGAAAAGCTATACCAATAGAGTAACCGGAACGGGTAATCAGTTTCGCACCCACGTCATTTTCACGAATAATATTACGTAACAGTTTATCGGCATCGGAAACGGTCAGCCCCGGACGCAGTTCCTCGCGGGCCTGGCTTAGCGCCAGTTTCATAATTTCCTGTGCCTTGTACATGCTATCGCTCAACTCACCGCAAACAACGGTTCGCATCATTGCCGTGTGGTAGCGACGAAAACAGCCGGCGATTTCCAGAAACACATGCTCTCCAGGTTGCACAACGCGGCCTTCCCAGGAAGCGTGCCCGATCATGGTACGCGGGCCGGAGGTCACATAGGGCATGACCGCCGGGATCTCGCCGCCGGCGGAAAACATGGCGTGACTGATGGCCGCACCGATCTCGTTTTCGGTAACACCGGGACGGATGACTTCGATACCCGCCTGCATACCGGCCTTGGCCGCAACGGCGGCCCGACGCATGACACCCATTTCAACATCTGATTTACACAAGCGCCCTTCTTCGACAATGCCGAAACAGTCCATCAGGCGGCTATTGGTAAAGGCGGTATGGAAAAAATCCTGATGATAGGCGGTAAAATAATAAGAGTTACGCTCATAACCGATAGTCTTGCCCGCCAGGCCGAATTCGACCAGTGAGGTCACCAGCATCTGAATGGCATCACCGGTGTCCGGGTAGGGGCGGCTCAGCTCTACCCAGGTGCGGGCAATAACATTCGATTCCTCCAGCTTGCGGGTGACCATAAAGGGCTCTCCCTCAAGCGGCACGACCAGCGCCTGGAAAAAGGAGTAACCGGTAGTCTGGTAGTCGGTCAGGTACATAATGTTTTCGGCATCGGAAATAATCACCGCATCGAGCAGGCGTTTCGCCATCCGCTCGCGTAGTTCACTGATTCGGCGCTGATACTCCGAAAAAGGAAACGTCATATCATCTCTTTCAAGCATGATTTATGCCTCTATTTGCCTGTCCATCGCTTCGCCCAGAATCGCCAGACCTGCATCCAGATCACTGTCAGGAATGGTGAGTGGCGGAATTAACTTGATCACAGCCCCGCCCACACCACAGGGGCCGAATAGCATGCCATGTTCGAAACAATCTCGCGCAATAGCCTTGGCCAGTGCACCGTCACCAAGATCCAGTGCCTGCATCATGCCTTTGCCCCGAACGGTAAAGCCCCTGGCACTGAATTTCCGGGCAAGGCCCTGCAGATGACTGGCCATGATCTCGCCTTTCCGACGGGTCTCCGCCATAAAGGTATCGTCCTCGAAGTAACGCAGTGCCTCACGGCCGGCCACGAAGGAGAGATTCTGTCCGCGAAAGGTGCCGGTATGTTCACCCGGTTGCCAGTGCTTGTCATGTTCCGGTTTAACCAGGTTCATGGCCATTGGCGTCCCCAGCCCGCCGATACCCTTGGCGAGGGTGATAATGTCCGGCTCGATACCACTATCTTCAAAACTGAAGTAACTACCGGTACGCCCGCAACCGGACTGAATATCATCCACAATCAGCAATGCACCCAGATCCCTGGCCAACTGTTGCAACGCCTGCAGCCATTCCGGACTGGCAAGGTTGACGCCGCCTTCGGCTTGCAGCGATTCAACAATAAACGCCGCTGGTTTTTCAGCACCCCCCGAGGTGTTTTCATACAATGCCCGCAGGGTCTTCAGACCTTGTAGTCCGCCGCCCTCATTGGTCTCGAACGGCCAGTGTGACACCTTGCACAAGGGCACACCGGCAGCATTACGGAAATATTCATTGGCCGTACAGGCCAGCGCACCCAGTGTCATGCCGTGAAACCCCTGACTAAATGCCACGACCTCGCTTCGACCGGTTACCCGACGGGCCAGTTTCAGCGCGGCTTCCACTGCATTAGTGCCCGTCGGCCCCATAAACTGCAGTTTATAGTTCATCTTGCGCGGCTGCAGAATGGTTTCAACAAAGCCCTGAATATAATCACGTTTGGGCGGGGTCATCATATCCAGGGTGTGCAAGACACCATCTGCCTGGAGGTATTCGATCACCGCCTGTTTCAGCCTTAGATTGTTATGGCCAAAGTTAAGCACCCCTGCACCGGCATAAAAGTCGATATACTCCTTGCCGTTTTCATCCGTTTGCCGGGCATTCTTGCCGGTCACGAATACCGCCGGGTAAAGACGGCTATAGGCACGGATTTCAGACTCGTATGTTTCAAACCAATCCATAATTTACTCCTCTTACTGGTGGTGTTTGCTGTGACCTCATGAACGCGACAGCAGGTGCTTATTTGTCTCCAGCGGGGGCAGTCACTCCCGCCAGGCGACAAAACACACGTATCACGGATTCAATAATCCGATCATTAAACCTGTATTCGGGACTATGGCACGGTGCCTGGTAGACGGCCCCGTCCGGCTCGTCCTCGGCCATGCCGACCAGGGCGAAAGCACCCGGCACCTTGTTTAGATAATAACTAAAGTCTTCCGAAGCCATGATGGGTAACAGCAAATCCGATTCGTGGCAGTGCTCACCGAGTTCAGCCTGGATCGCCTGACGGTATCGTGCGGCCGCTTCATGATCATTAATAGTCGCTTCGTAACGGGAACGAACCTCGACGTCCGCGGTTACGCCGTAGGCGGCAGCGGTGTTGGTGGCAATCTCATCGATTAATGCATTGATGGGTTGTCGCCAGCGCGGGTCGGATAAGCGGATACTGCCCTCCAGGCGAACACTCTCAGGGATCACGGTGACATTACTATCGGCGACGATGGTCGTCACACTAACGACGGCGGCAGCCTGGGCGGGTAACCGCCGGCTAATAATTTGTTGCAGGTTAAGGGTAATAGCAGCGGCCGCGAGCACCGGGTCGCGCGCGGCCTCCGGTTGCGAGGCATGCCCCCCCCGCCCTTTGATCGTCATATGAAAGGTACCGTTACCGGACATCACTGCGCCATCGGGACACAACGCGGTACCTGCCGGAAGTGCGGGCCAGTTATGCCAGCCAAAGATGCTGTCCACGCCGTCGAGGGCACCCTCTTCAATCATCTTTTTGGCACCATGCCCGCCTTCTTCAGCAGGCTGGAAAATGAGGGTCACCGGCCCCTGCAGTTGCGCCTCCTGCTGTTTGAACCAGGCTGCGGCACCAAGCAAGGCAGCCATGTGGCCGTCATGGCCACATGCGTGCATTTTGCCGGGATCCGTTGAGCAGAACTCGACAGCCGCATTTTCGGTAATGGGCAAGGCATCCATATCCGCACGAAAGGCGATATGTTCGCCTGGTGCCTGCGCGGCGAGGGTGGCTACGGTGCCGAATTCGGCACAGCCACGCCAGGGAATCTGCCACGCCGTTAGTTGCTGACGAATGCGGCTGGCGGTATTTTTCTCTTCCCAGGTCAGTTCCGGATGACGATGGAACCAATGGCGAATCTCGACCGACTCTCTGACGACGTCATTCCAGTTCATCAACTTCAATGCCTCTCGCTGCTTCAGTAGACTTTCTGTCTTCTTTGCATGCCGGCAAAAAAAACCCTGCTTCCAGCCTGGTGCGATTTTTCCGGCCTGCCTGAGTTTATGCTTTTATAGATAGTATGCCTACACCCTAATGACATCTCGCAGAGATTACAAATGGCCGGCCTCTACGCGAGGCAATGGTATGCTGGATATTACAAGCGGTGTTACGGAAAGACCGGGGCGTTCAAACCGGTTGTGATGCGGGTCAGTTCAAGCGGACAGCCATCACTCACCTTGCGCTACTCAAAAAAAACGGGGCCGCTCCACAGAAGGAGCGACCCCGGGCTATTAATGCTATTAACTGTCTATCTAATCATGCACCGCCGCAACCACCACAGGCACCGCTGCCGCCGGTTGAGGCAAAGACATTATTAAACACGAAGCTGGCGCCGTTCATGCCGTTTTCGACGTAGTCGATCTCAACACCCTTCAGGTAATTGTAGGCAAAGGAATCAATGAACACGTCAAAGCCGTCAGCCTGCATGACCTTGTCATGATCAAAACGCTCACCGGTAAAGGTCATGCCGTAAGTCATGCCGCTACATCCACCACCGGAGACAAAGACGCGGATCGCGGTGATCTCGTCGTCATCGACATCGGCAAACAGCTTGCCCATCACCTCGCGCGCGGCGGGGGTGATGATGATATCTTCATTCGTTAATTTGTCTGAAAAATCTATTACTGCGCTCATTGCTATTCTCCATAGGCCGTCGTGAAATGACAGGGCCATGCTGTGACTATTGGTGTCTATTGTACCCTTGTTTGCCCGCCAGAAAAGCCTCGATTCAGCCCTATGGATCATCCGGGTAAAGACGGCTCGATACCTAGAATTTATAGGTGTAACGCAGGTAATAATCCACATCTTCGCGGTCTTCCGTCACACCATTCAGGCGTTCGATATCCTGGCGGTGACGCAAACGGGCCTCAAAGCTTTGTTTCTTCGCAATCTTCCACTGGTAACGGGCCTCGACAAGGTTGGCATTGCTGCGAAAGTCCGGTGACAACAGGTAACCCGCCTCGGCGCGACCCAGCACCAGGCCAACGCTGTGCCTGGGCACGATATCGATAAAGTTAAAGGTCAGCTGGCCGGCAAAGCCGTCGGCACGCCCCGAGGTACCCGTGCCCACTGCCAGTGCCGTTGGCCGGTTCGGTGCATAACCGAGTTCAGTCGCCAGCATGAATTTCATGCCGCTATTTCCCACCGGCCAGCGCGCCGCCAGCCGCCCCACCACCGCCCAGTAATCATCAATGCGGCCAGCGGCATTGCCATCCACGCGCAGGGCATCGGGCAAATAGCTAACGTCGATGCCACGTTGCACGACTGGCCCCCACGGCTGCCTGTTTTCCATGGCGACAAAGTAACTCACCCGGCTGCCTTCCTCGGTGAAGGCCAGTGGCCCGCGCCGCACCTCGGTCGCCCCGGACTGGGGGTTGTACTGAATGATACCGTGCGCATTCCAGCCGTTCGTGGCCTTGTATTGTGTATAGACGCCGTCAGTCCAGGTAATGTCGGTATTCGGGCTGTTATTTCGATCGAGGGACTTTTTCGCCACACCCTCGAGTTCGAACTTGGTCTGCATGCGGCCGGCACGCAGCTGCCACTGCTGGTTCGGGCGATAGTCCAGATACAGTTCATCAATGGTCGAGTCCCCCCGGCGCAGACCGTCACCGGCAGGAATGGAGGAAAAGAATTCAAAGTGGTTGTCGTTACGGTCATCTGTCGAGTAGCGACCCGCGACGCGTGCCTTGGCCCTTAAGGTCTCTGTCAGTTCAAAACCGACCCCTGCGCGCAGGCGTAAACGAAACTCATCCGTGGTGTCCTGACTACCATCACGATCATCTCGATCAATAGAGAAGAAGCCGACACGGGCGTCGCCGGAAAAGTCTACGGCTGAATCCGCGGCCCTGGCGTAAAGTGACCCGAAACCCAGGCTCAGACAAGTGATTGTAATCATGTGTCGTAACATAACGACCTCCGGTTAATAACGATAATTATTTATATTTACAATAACGCTCAAAGGCATCCACATCCACCAGAAACAATCAAGCCGACGGAGCATAATTCAGCCGGTCTGGTTATGACAAGTCGGGATGTTACCTGAATAGCCGTTAGAGGATTGTCGCGGGCTGACTCTATGCCCGGCTAGTGACTGGCGGTTACCGCCGCCGGGTTGAGCTGGCGTTCGGCGTCTACCAGGTGGTGCCGCCAGTGAAACTCATAGCTATGCTGCCAGTCACGCGCGGCCAGCAGCGGGTTGTTATCGAGTAATTCCAGACCTCGTTTCAGGTCGAAATAAATATCGGTGATGTCATCGGCAAGGCTGCCGGAAAGGCGCTGGCCTTCGAGGCCATCGTATTCGTAATTGTAGCCATCACGTTCGCCAAGGGCGTTGTAGAAGCGGATGAACAGCCCAAAACGCTCTTCATAATTCGTACTCGATTCATAAATCGACATATTTTCATTCTCACCCAGGGCGCTGACGGCATCGGCCAACTGCGGCAGCAAGGTCGACATATCGACCAGCCATGGCTCGACATTCTTGTCATCAAAATGCTCCACCAGCTGGCAAAAGCGTGCCGCCACTTCTGCCATCTGTTGCGTTGCCTCGTTCGCCATTGGCAATCCCCTTGTTCGTTACCGTTTCGCTTGCTTCAAAGTGTAGTCAAAGATCCGGATATTTACAGGTAACTCGTCACGTCTTTGCCATTGCTGGCAGGCGATTTTTACGCCGGGTCTGCCGGCATCGCCTGCAAATCGCTGATGATTTCCTCCGCATGCTGCCGGGGGCTGACACGGGCATAGTGCCGGGCAATGCGTCCCTGCGGATCGATAAGAAAAGTCTGCCGGCGGGCATACCTGATAGGGCCAAAACCACCCAGAACCCCGTAGGCCGCGGTGACTTTTTTCTCGCTGTCCGCCAGTAGCGGAAATGGCAGGTGGTACTTGTCAACGAATGTCTTATGCGAGGCCACCTCATTGAGACTCACGCCGACAATCACGGCACCAAGTTCCCGGAGTCGGGGAACTTCATCGCGAAACCGGCAGGCCTCGGCCGTACAACCAGGTGTGTCATCCCGCGGGTAGAAATACAGTACCAGCCACTGGCCGCGGTAATCTGCCAAGCGGTGGCGCTGACCGTTTTGACCCGGCAGGTCAAAGTCCGGGGCGGTCTTACCCACTCCCGGCGCGGCGCTCGCCCGGGACCTGCGCATGATCAATATTGACAAGAATATCAATATGATAATCGCAGCAACAGAGAAAAAATACGTTGTGTTCATACTGCGCCTTCCCTGCGCACTCCCGTCATATTCGGACTGGTTAGACTGCCACCATTTCAAAATCTTCCTTGCCGGCACCACATTCCGGGCACTTCCAGTTCGGCGGCACGTCTTCCCAGCGGGTGCCCGGGGCGATACCTTCCTGCGGATACCCCTGTTCTTCATCGTAAATAAACCCGCAAATCACGCACATATAGGTCTTCATGAAATATTTTTCCTTCGCTTTAATCCTGTCGGCCTTATGCATACCGACCCGTCGGCAGGCGTGCTAACCTAGTGGTTTTCTTACCGGCACATGCCGGGCCAATATTGAAACCGAATTATGTCCCAACAGCAAGCCAGCCCCGTTATCCTGTGTTTTTCCGGCCACGACCCGGTGGGCGGCGCAGGCATCCAGGCCGATATCGAGGCCATCGCGGCGCAAGGCGCCCATGCCGCCACCGTGATCACGGCCCTGACGGTCCAGGATACGCAGAACGTGCAGCGCATTGAACCACTGTCCGTCGAGACCTTGCGGGAGGTCGCCGGGGCCGTGCTCGACGATCTGCCTGTTGCCGCCTTCAAGATCGGCCTGCTCGGCAGTGCCGGGATTGCAAGTGCCATTGCCACAATCATTCGCGCCCACTCCGGTATCCCGCTGGTGCTTGACCCGGTGCTGGCAGCCGGCAGCGGAAAAGATCTGGGTGACGATGCTTTGCTCCGGGTAATACGGGACGAATTACTGCCACTCACCACCCTGCTGACACCGAACAGCCCCGAGGCACGACGCCTGTCTGGCGAGGAAAATCTCGACACGGCCGCCTGCCAGCTTCTGGGTATGGGTTGCCGGCATGTCCTCATAACGGGCACCCATGAACAGACCCGGGGTATACACAACACCTTATACGATGCGACCGGCCAGCAGGTGTTCGAGAGCGAGCGCCTGCCAGGCGAGTACCACGGTTCCGGCTGCACCCTGGCCGCCAGTCTCGCGGCCCACCTCGCCCTCGGCGAAGACATCATCCCGGCATGCCGGCAGGCCCTGACCTATACCGAACATTGCCTGCGCCATGCCCGCTCCCCCGGCCGTGGCCAGTCCTTACCGACCCGGCTTGGGCAGTTTCCACGACAGGACTAACAGGACACATCCGGGATATTCCATCACGCACACCCTGTGAAAAAATTATGAGTATAAATAATCTGAAAGGCCTGTATGTCATCACCGACGATCAGCTCAGTGGCAGTCATTTGCTGATGCACGTCCAGCAGGCACTGACCGGTGGCGCTTGTCTCGTTCAGTATCGCAGCAAGTCCGGCAGCGAGGCCGCACGTGAATACACGGCCCGCGCCGTGCTCGAACTCTGTCGCGAACACCGTGTGCCGCTCTTGATCAATGACGACGCCATGCTGGCCGCCAAAATCGGTGCCGACGGCGTGCATCTCGGCCAGGCGGATGGCCGCATCGGCGCAGCGCGCCTGCGACTCGGCAGTGGTGCCATCATCGGCGTGACCTGCCATGCCTCGCTACCACTGGCGCAGTCCGCGCAGGCAGAGGGTGCCAGTTATGTGGCCTTTGGCCGCTTTTTTGACTCGCACACCAAGCCCGAGGCGCCGCCGGCTGACCTCGGCATGCTGCGCGAGGCCAGAGCTGCGCTGGAGATCCCGATTTGCGCCATCGGCGGCATCACGCCCGATAACGCTCCGGCGCTGCTCGAGGCCGGCGCTGACATGCTGGCCGTGATCCACGGGGTATTTGGCCAGGCGGATGTTACTGCTGCTGCAGAACGTTACGCACGACTTTTCTAAAAGCCCAACGCAAAGACGCGGAGGCGCAGAGGACGCAAAGTTGTTAAAATGTTCGACAATTATGATCGTAAGCATTCTGGTATTTCTTCGCGCCCTTTGCGTCTCTGCGATCTTTGCGTTAATAACTCCGCAACCCAAACAGGTAAGGAAAACTAAATGACCCGTTCGCATGATTTATTTGTCGCCGCCCAGCAACATATTCCCGGCGGGGTGAATTCCCCGGTCCGCGCCTTCAAGGGCGTTGGCGGTGACCCGGTGTTTTTCAAGCGCGCCAAGGGTGCCTACCTGTTCGACGAGGACGACCAGCAATATATCGACTACGTCGCCTCGTGGGGGCCGGCCATCCTCGGTCATGCCCAGCCGGATGTGATCAAGGCGGTCCAGGCCGCCGCTGAGAACGGCCTGAGCTTCGGTGCGCCGACCGCGATCGAGACCGAGATGGCCAACAAGCTGTGCGAGATCGTGCCGTCGATGGACATGGTGCGCATGGTCAGTTCCGGCACCGAGGCGACCATGAGTGCGATTCGCCTCGCCCGTGGTTATACTGGCCGCGACAAGATCGTGAAATTCGAGGGCTGTTATCACGGCCATGCCGACTCGCTACTCGTTAAGGCCGGCTCTGGCATGCTGACGCTTGGCGTGCCGACTTCCCCGGGTGTGCCGGCCGGGCTGGCCGAACATACGATTACCCTGAACTACAACGATATCGAGCAGGTCAAGGAGGTCTTTGCCGACATCGGCGAGCAGATCGCCTGCATCATCGTTGAGCCGGTGGCGGGCAACATGAACTGCGTCCCGCCCCTGCCCGGTTTCCTCGAGGGCCTGCGCGATGTTTGCGATGCCCATGGCAGCCTGCTCATTCTCGATGAGGTCATGACCGGTTTTCGTGTCGCGCTCGGCGGTGCCCAGGGGCATTACAACATCACCCCCGACCTGACCACGCTCGGCAAGGTCGTCGGTGGCGGCATGCCGGTCGGTGCCTTCGGTGGCAGGCGCGCGGTCATGGAATACATTGCCCCGCTCGGCCCCGTCTATCAGGCCGGGACCCTGTCAGGCAACCCGATCGCCATGGCCGCAGGCCTGAAGACCATGGAACTGATCAGCACGCCGGGCTTCCACGACAAGCTCGCCGCCAAGGTCGACAAGCTGGTAAGCGGCATCATGGCTGCCGCCAAAGGCGCCGGTGTGCCGATGACCGAAAACCACGTCGGCGGCATGTTCGGCCTGTTCTTTACCGAAGCCGGGTCCGTCAGCAACTTTGCCCAGGCCTCTGCCTGCGATGTCGAACGCTTCCGGAAATTCTTCCATGGCATGCTAGATGAAGGTATCTACCTGGCACCAAGTGCCTACGAGGCCGGTTTCGTTTCCAGTGAGCATAGCGATGCGGATCTTGAAGCGACGATTGCGGCCGCTGCAAAGGTTCTGCAAACGTTGAACAGGACGGCAGGACATTAGCCATCACTGCAAGTTATTGCGTGGCGCGGCTGTAGTTAATAACGATACCGGCCTCTCGAAGATGTTTTTCGATAGCATTTATTAGCGGATACTCGCCATACAGCGGGTCGAGAAGCCGGTCAATAAACACCACGTAAGGGCTGCAGGATATGTGCACGCCGGTGATCCGATCCTGTACTGCCATGCCGATTATTTCAGACAGGGTCTCCTCTAAAACAGAATTGTTTTTATCCGGATTACTGGCATGCACCAGTTCATGAACCAGGCAATTAATCTTGAAAATATAACTGGCCACAGTCGGGTCAATGACAATCGCGTTGCTTCGGTATTCAAAATAGCCCTTGTGGTCGTGTAAAGGTTCCGCACCGATAGTGATGCCGTGAGACGCGCTGTGGGCGATAAGCCGTTTGCCAACCGGGTCATGTCTGATGATCTCCAGCGCCCGGTGGATCGCTTTATCGCCATCGGCGTTCAGCCTCTGCATTTCTTGTGGGTGAATAACTTCTGTCGCCTTGCCGTCAATAACCTCGATGTCGATACCAGGCATCCAGGCATGCAATATGACGAGATCGTCACGACTGACAATATCGTCCCCACTTCCCGACAGCCCGGCCAGCTTCCTGAAATGCCGTGACTGATAACGAATTGTTTCGCGCTCATCGGCCACGAACGTATTCCAGATTGCCACGGCGTTACGGATCCGGCGTTCATCCAGAACCGTGTATTTCTCCTCTTGCCCGGAGAGGTACATAACAAAATCAGGATGAAAGAGCGTGTTCGCTATATTGCGCCGGATGTAGCCGCATTTCAGCAAGAACTCCGAATTCATGCTGCCAGAGGCGGGGGCCTGCACGGCCCCAATCAGCGGGGCTGTCAGCAGCACGGCAACGACTACCAGGAACAAAAACGGCTGCATGATTTTCGATCGCTTATGGGTCTTCATTCAAACTCGCCCCGCATGCCTTGCCGGACACGAGTAGCAGGGCCATGCTGACCATGATGATCTTCTTGCGGCGAGACATGAATACCCTCAACCCGTGATAAAGTCCGGAAGGGTCTATCTATAGGTAAACATACCGGATTAATAAATACGTCACACTACGCGACTATGTTCAAGGCTGGCTAAACCTAGCCATACTTGCCGTCAACCCGCCCCCGCACCAGCATGGGCGCATACACAAACACAAAGCCGCCAAACGCGGCTATCCAAAACCACTGTGCATACATAATCCAGGTGGCATAACTGCCTGAAGTCAGCAGCGGCATCACCACGCGCAGCAGCGCACCGATGAATAACAACAGGAACAACAGCCCCAGCACCCGTGGCGGATTGAATACATCCCGGCCGGTGTGACCGAGCGCGACCCGGGCCATCATGCCGAGCGTAAGCATACCGATGCCGCCATAAGCAAAGGCATGCACCGCCAGCATCGGGTTGAGCGTGCCCCAATGGGACAGGGCCTTGAGGACAAAGCCTGCGACCAGCCAGGCATAGCCGAGATAGAGACTCCAGAGCAGGGGTTTTCGCCAGATACCGCTTGCATACCATCCGGCCAGCCGCCAGCCATGCAGGATAGCCAGGGCGGCGGCGAGCACGGCGGCCGGGCCGGGCAAGATCACAAACACCTCGACGACGATAAATGCCAGCATCAAGAAGAGACTGGCGATATCGAGCCAGCGCCAGTTACGCAAGGTCAGCGGATAACCAACGCCCTTTTCGATAAAAAACGGGATCACGCGCCGACCCATCACCATGATCAGGGAAACGATGAGATACAGTGCCGTGTAAAGCCCCAGGCGCACACCGTCATCAAGCTGATTAAAGACCCCGAGATAAAACATCACGTTGGCAAGCAGCAGCAACAACACCTTGCTCCAGATAGCCAGCTGCTGCCACTGCCGCACCTTGACGATCGGGTACAACAGCACGAGAGCAAGCAGACCATTAAACGCCAGGTCGAGCACGGCCATGATCAGCAACGCCTGTGGATGGGCGACAAACGGCATGCACCGCGCCGCCAGCCATAACCCTGCCAGCAGCAGCAATGGCGCACCATGCAGGGTCTGGACTCCCGTCCAGTTACGCACCGCCGCCAGCAGGAAGCCGGCGATGACGGCAAAAACATAACCGAACAGCATTTCATGGGCATGCCACTGCACCGGTCCCAGGCTGCTGCGCGGCAGACTGCCCTGGTAACTCAGGATCCACAACCAGACCACCACTGCGGCCACCGCGAACACACCGGCGAGCAGGAAAAATGGCCGGAAGCCCAGGTGATGAAGGCCAATCCGGTAATGCTGCGGTTCTTCAATCTGCATCGTTATCCCCTTGCAAGGTTTCAGACACTATATCAGTGACGCCGGTCAGGAAGTCCCTTCGTGTCAATAGGTGACCTGCCGGCAAATGACGCCATACAGATAGGCCACAATAACCCAAACAGCATTCTTTACAGGAATCCGCCGGGTGATTTTTTGCCTGAAATAGTCGATAATTACATTCCTAACAGGAATATAGCTATGCTACCAGATACAAATGGCTGGGCGGCCCTGCGCGCCGTCGTCGAACTCGGCGGGGTCAGTGAGGCGGCTAGGGTCTTGCACGTGGGTCAGCCGGCGATCACCAAGCGCCTGCGGGCACTGGAAAAGGTCTACGGCATCCCGCTGACCGAACGCCATGGCGGACGTCTGCAACTCACCCCGGCCGGCGAGAAAGTTTACCTGCTCGCCGTGCAGACCCTTGACCGGCAACAGGCACTTGCCAGCGAGCTGCATGTGCTGGCCAGTGGCCTGGAGAGCATGCGTCTGCAGGTAAATTTCGCCATCGGTGAGCACCTGTTGCCGGATCTGCTTATGCGCTTTGATGAGCTCTACCCGAACTTCCGGGTCAAGAGCCTCATGGGTTACGGTCGCAAGATCCAGACCGAACTGGTCACCGGCATCGCCGATCTCGCCCTCCTCGAACAGGCCCCGGACCACCCGGATGTCGTTGTCCAGAAATGGCTGGACGATGAACTGTGGTTACTCTGTGGCCGCAGTCATCCTCTGGCCGGTACCGACTTGCTCCCCGTCACCGAACTCGACTCCCTGAACTACGTCTTGCGGGAAAGAGACTCTTCGATACGCGATAGTATGCACAAGGCCCTGCAGCGCATCGGCATCGAACAGCTGCAGGTGGCCATGGAGGTCGGCTCCAACGAGGCCATCACCGAGATCCTGACCCGGGGCAAGCACGTCAGCTTCCTGCCCCGTTTTGCCGTCGAGGACAGTGTCCGCGACGGGGAACTGTTCCATATTAAGGTGACCGGTTTTCGCATCATCCGCACACTCTGGATCGCCCGCCACCGTAGCAAGCTCGAGCACCCGGTTGCCGAGGCGTTTGTCAAAATGCTGCACGAGGAACGCGAGGCGTAATCGTCAATCTTTCTCTGTCTGCTCCATTTCGTCGAGGATCGCGCTTAGACGTTCAAGGCGTTCGAGCGGATCATCGAGTTGCAGGAAGTACTGTTTTTGTACCAGCGAAATGGGCAGCAATTCAGCGAGGCGGGAACCGACCCAACTGGCCTGCTCATAGTGCTTCGGCAGGGTCGTATAGGGATGGCCGATTTCTTCCAGCATCTCCCTGACTACGTCTGCCAGCACCTCGAAACGTGCCGGTAGTTTAATCACCGGTTCGTTCTCCAGCAGCGCGACCCTCGCCATGCTGAGCTGGTTCTTGCCTACTTCGCGGTCAAGGATCTGAAAGCGCTGCTGTCCCTGCACCGTGACACCGAGCAGTCCATCCGGTAACTGCTGCCAGTAACTGATTATCGCCAGCGTGCCATATTGAAAAATCTCGGCTGCCTCGCCGGTCTCCTTGCCCTCACTGATCAGGCAGACGCCAAAGCCGCTGTCGGTCTTGAGGCAGTTCCCCACCATATCGAGATAACGCGGTTCAAAGATGCGCAACGGCAAGGCGCCGCCCGGAAACAGCACAGCGTGTAGCGGAAAGAGTGGAATTTCCAGTGTTTCCCGAGTCTTTGTCATCGGCAGCTCCGTGTCACGTCTGACTCAAACGATAATACTGTCTGCAGAACCCCAGCTGGGCAAGAGGTCGTGACCGATACCCAGCTGGTCGAGAAGGCGGGCGACAATAAAGTCGACCATATCATCAATGCTCTGCGGTCGCTGGTAGAAACCCGGGTTGGCCGGCAGCATGACCACGCCCAGCCGCGCCAGCTTGAGCATATTCTCCAGATGAATCGCCGACAAGGGGGTCTCCCGCACCACCATGATCAGGGGCAGGCCTTCCTTGATGGCGACATCGGCAGCCCGCTCAATCAGGTTGTTACTCGAGCCACAGGCCACCGCCGAGAGGGTGCCGGTGGTGCAGGGGCAGATCACCGTGGCATCGGCCGCACCACTGCCACTGGCGACCGGCGCCATCCATTGATCCTTGCCAAAGACCTGCAGCTGCCCCTCGGCTGCCCCGTATAACTCACTGAAAAAGGCCTGCATCTCGGCCGGCCGGCCGGGAACCTCGAGATCGGTCTCCATCGTCAGGACCACCTGGCCCGGTGGCGAAACCATCAGGTAGACCTGCGCGCCGGAGGCAATCAGGCACTCGAGCAGGCGCAAGCCATATTGAGCCCCCGAGGCACCGGTCATGGCCAGGGCAATGGTCTTGTCGGTCTGTTCGATATGCATCGGCTAATCCTTGTTCAGGGCGGTGAGTAATTTGTCGTGGATACCCGCAAAACCGCCATTACTCATCACGAGTATGACATCACCGGGCCGGGCTGCCGCGCTCACGGCCGAAACCGTGGCCTCGATATCCTGCAGGTGTCGGGCCTTGCCATCCAGGCTCTCGATCAGTGCCGCCGGTGACCACGCCAGTTCCGGCGGCGTATAGAGGAAGACCATGTCGGCGGCCTGCAGCGAAGCGGCCAGGCTGTCACGATGGACGCCCATGCGCATCGTGTTGGAACGCGGTTCGAGTACGGCCAGCAAACGCCCGCTACCATTCAGGGCGGCGCGTGCACCGGCCAGGGTGCTGGCGATCGCCGTCGGGTGATGGGCAAAATCATCATAGACCTTCACGCCGCCGACTTCACCCCGCAACTCCATGCGTCGTTTCACGCCCCGGAAACGGGCCAGTGCCGCCAGCCCCTCGGCGGCAGGCACGCCGGCATGGCGGGCGGCCGCCAGGGCGGCCAGGGCATTACTGACATTATGCTCACCGGTATGGTCCCATTCGAGACGACCGACGTCATGACCATCACAAATCACATTAAAGGCGTGGCCGTCAGCCGCCACGTCGCCAACCTGCCACAGACCGCCCTCGCCGATGTGTTCAACGGCTGTCCAGCAGCCCATCGCCAGCACCTCCTCAATGGCACGATCACCGGCCGGGGCAATGATGAGGCCGTTGCCAGGCACCATACGGACAAGGTGATGGAACTGGCGCTGGATTGCCGCCAGGTCCTCAAAGATATCGGCGTGATCAAACTCGAGATTGTTCAGAACCGCCGTGCGCGGCCGGTAATGTACAAACTTGGAACGCTTGTCGAAAAAGGCCGTGTCGTACTCATCCGCCTCGACAACGAAAAACGGCGCCTTGCCCAGGCGCGCCGAGATCCCGAAATCCTGCGCCACGCCACCAATGAGAAAGCCCGGCGCCAGGCCACAATCCTCGAGGATATGCGCGAGCATGCTGGCCGTGGTGGTCTTGCCGTGCGTGCCTGCCACGGCCAGCACCCAGCGGTCTGGCAGCACATGCTCGGCCAGAAACTGCGGCCCCGACGTATAGGCCAGGCCGCGATTGAGCATATATTCCACCGCTGGGTTACCGCGCGACAGGGCATTCCCGACCACCACCAGATCCGGTGCCGGCTCCAGTGGTGCCGGGTCATAACCCTCGTGCAGGATAATCCCGGCGGCCTCGAGCTGGGTGCTCATCGGCGGGTACACGCCGGCATCGGAACCCGTGACCGTGTAACCCATTTCCCTGGCGAGCAGGGCCAGGCCACCCATAAAAGTCCCGCAAATACCGAGGATATGAATATGCATCAGGCCGTCCCTGCAAAGATCACGTTACTCACCTGCCAGAACAGCACGATGTAGGCAATCGCCAGGGCGAAGGCAAGGCCGAGGCGAATATCAAAGCCGTGCCGCAGGATGTGCGCAAAAATCGTCACATTCCAGAAGACGAGTCCCCACCAGACCAGGGCCGCGACCGGAGCCGACTCGTTGACCGCGTTCGCGGCAACCAGCTGGTAGACCACCGGCATCATCAACATGCCAAAGATGATGCCGGTGCCCTGCAGGGCCAGAAAGATTTGCGTGAACCGCCTCGGCAGGCCACGCCACTGCAAGCCGGCGTACAATAGCAAGGCCAGCAACACGACATCGATAACGACTTCCAGCAGGGCCCGGTCAAAACCGCTGAGGGGGAAACTGACCAGCGTGCCGACGAGAATGTTCAGCGCCAGCAGCACACGGAGCAGGGATGCCGAGGCCGGCAGATCCTGGGGGCCGGCGCGCAACATGCATATATCAATAAAACGAAAAATCAGGGAATGCATAGCGCGCAGCTTAACCGCTTGCCGCGTTCAAGGCCACTGTGCAATACAGACCTGCATGGTATGCAGCGGCCGCGACTGCTATGCTGCGCGGCATGAATAACGCCATATATATCGATAACGAAACGCAATTACGCGAATTTTGCAGTCAACTGGCCGGTAGCCCATGGCTGGCACTGGACACCGAGTTCGTCCGCGAAAAAACCTATTACCCAAAGCTCTGCCTGCTGCAAATCAGCAATGGTGAGCATATCGCCTGTATCGATCCCCTCGCCACAGGGGATCTTGAACCGCTGTTCGAGCTCCTCTATAACCCGGCGATCACCAAGGTCTGGCATGCCTGTTCCCAGGACCTTGAGATCTTTGCCCACCTGCGCGGAGAGATCCCGGCACCCCTGTTCGACACGCAACTGGCGGCGTCCCTGCTCGGGCACGGCAACCAGATCAGTTATGCGGCCCTGGTCAAGGAACTCTGCGGTGTGGAACTGGATAAATCACATAGCCGTACCGACTGGTCACGACGTCCCTTGAGCGAGGAACAACTGACCTATGCCATCGATGATGTCCGTTACCTCTGTGATGTGTATGAAAAACTACGCAAGGAACTGGATACCAGCGGTCGCGGTGAATGGCTGGATGAAGACTTCAGCAGACTCACCCATGCACCACATTACCTGGTTGACATGCAAAGCGTCTGGCAACAGGTAAAGGGACTGGAAATCCTGGAGGGCGTCCAGGTGGCCGTCTTGCAGGCGC